>JAICUS010000178.1 GCA_025935735.1 Solirubrobacteraceae bacterium
CGATGAAGCGGCTCTCATCAACTCCTGAGCGGCAAATGCCGACAGGGAGAGTGTGTACGACGTCCTGGTGGTCGGCGCCGGCTTCGCCGGCTCCGTTATGGCCGAGCGGCTGGCCGACAGCGGCCGGCGCGTCCTGGTCGTCGACCGCCGCGAGCACGTCGCCGGCAACGCGTATGACGAGCGCGACGCGGCCGGGGTCCTGATTCACCGCTACGGGCCGCACATCTTCCACACCAACTCGCCGAAGGTCGTCGATTACCTCTCGCGCTTCACCGAGTGGCGGTCCTACGAGCATCGCGTGCTCGCCGACGTGGACGGCCGGCTCGTGCCGATGCCGATCAACCGCTCCACGATCAACGCGCTGTACGGACTGGAGCTGGCCGACGACGCCGCCGCGCAGGCCTTCCTCGCCGAGCGCGCCGAGCCGCGGGCCAAGCTGCTGACCTCCGAGGACGCGGTGGTGGCGAAGGTCGGGCGCGAGCTCTACGAGCAGCTCTTCCGCGGCTACACCCGCAAGCAGTGGGGCCTCGATCCCTCGCAGCTGCACGCCCAGGTGTGCGCGCGCATCCCGGTCCGCACCAACGCCGACGACCGCTACTTCGGCGACGCGTTCCAGCGCATGCCGGCGGACGGCTACACGGCGCTGTTCGAGCGCCTGCTCGAGCACCCGCGGATCGAGGTCCGCACCGGCGCCGACTTCGCGACCGTGCGCGAGGAGTTCCGCCACCTCGTGTGGACCGGCCCGGTGGACGACTACTTCGGCCGCCGCTACGGCGCGCTGCCCTACCGCAGCCTGCGCTTCGTCACCGAGACCCACGCCACGCCGGACGGCGAGCTGCTCCAGCCGGTGGCGGTGATCAACCACCCGGACGAGGCCACGCCGTACACGCGGGTGACCGAGTACCGCCACCTGACCGGCCAGCGCCACACCGCCTCGACGCTGCACTACGAGATCCCGAGCGCCGAGGGCGACCCCTACTACCCCGTGCCGCGCCCGGAGAACCGGCGCCTCTACGAGCGCTATGCGGCGCTCGCGGCGACCGAGCGCGACGTGACGTTCGTCGGGCGGCTCGCCCGCTATCAGTACCTCAACATGGACCAGGTGGTCGCCCAGGCGCTGGCCACCTTCGCCTCTACGTTCGGCCGCGAGCCGGCGCATGTCTGAGCTGCCGCTCGTCTCCGCGCTGGTCGCCGCGTACAACGCCGAGCCGTTCGTCGCCGAGGCGCTGGAGAGCGCGCTCGCCCAGGACTGGCCGGCCGACCGCCTCGAGATCATCGTGGTCGACGACGGCTCCACCGACGGCACCGCCGCCGTGGTGGAGGCGCTCGCCGCCGCCCATCCGGGCCGCATCCGGCTGATCCGCCAGGCCAACGCCGGCGCCTGCGGCGCGACGAGCACCGCGTTCGCCGCCGCCCGCGGCGAGCTGATCGCGCTGCTGGACGCCGACGACGCCTGGCCCGCCGGCAAGCTGCGCGCACAGGCCGCCGTGCTCGCCGCGCGCCCGGAGGTCGGCCTGGTCTACGGCGACATGCGGGTCGTCGACGCGCAGGGCCGCGTGCTGCACGAGTCCTTCCTGGACGGCCAGGACCCGCCGCAGGGGCGCTGCCTGGGCGCGCTGCTGGAGAGCAATGACGCGACCGCGTCCTCGCTGCTGTTCCGCCGCACGCTCGCCGCGCCGATCCCGGACGGCGTGCCGTACACGGACTGGTGGTTCGCCGCCCGCGCCGCCCAGCAGTCGGAGATCGCCTATCTGGCCGAGCCGCGGACGCTGTACCGCTTCCACGGCGGCAACCTCACACTCGGCACCGAAGGCGCCGCGCGCGAGCGCGAGCTGCGCAAGGCGATCGCGTTCCGCCGCTGGTTCCTGCGCCGCCTGGCGCCGGGCGAGCTGAGCGCCCGCGAGCTGGCGCGCGTGTGGCAGGCGATCGAGCTCAACGCGGGAGAGCTGGGGGAGACGTTCCCCGACCTCGAGCCGGTGGCCGCGCTGCTGGGCGAGGGAGAGGCGCTGCTGCGCCAGGGCGACCCCGAGCGCGCCGCCGACGTGCTCTCGCACGCGCTGGCCCTCGACCCGGGCGACGACGCCGTCCGCCAGGCGCTCGTGGCCGCGCTCGCCGCCGCGCCCGGCGGCGCCGAGCGGGCCGGGCAGGAGCCGCTGCGCGGCGCCGGCGGGCACGTCGTGCTCGCCTACGCCGGCGAGCTGCTGGAGCACCCCGCGCTGCTGGAGCGCTACGTGGCCCGGATGACCGGCGCCCCCGGCGTCACGCTGGCCATCGACGCCTCCGAGATGGACCCCGCGGCCGCCGAGGCCGCGCTCGGCGAGCTCGTGGACTCGGTCTTCGGCGCCGGCGCGCTCGACCTGCTGGCCGTGCTCGGCCCGCTGGACGCCACCGGCCGGGCGCGCCTGGCCGCCGGCGTGCACGAGGTGCTCAGCGACCGCCCGCGCGAGCTGGCGGCACCGCGGCTGTGACCGCGCGGGCCAGGTAGGGACCGAGCGTGCGGGCGTAGAGCCCGGTGAGGTGGGTGGTGTCCTTGTAGACCAGGACGCCGCCGATCACGGGGTAGCAGCGCCGCGCGTCGCAGAAGAACGGCGTGAGGTCGAGCACCTTCACGCGCGGGGAGTGCAGCCGCTGGGCCGCCGTGGCCGCCGGGTCGGGGTCGAGTGACTCGCTGCGCTCGAGCGCGCAGGCCGCGCCGGCCGGCTTGTGGGCGGTCATCGCGCGCTCCACGCACGCGTTGGTGTCCAGCGAGACGCTCGGGTTGTCGCGGATCACCAGCACCCGCCGCACCGACGCGGGCAGCGCGCTCCAGGCGTCCTGATAGCCCTTGACCGCCGTCTCGAACTGGCTCTGCCCGCGGTGGGTGACCACGCCGCGGCCCGAGGCCAGCTCGGACACGAACACCGTGTGCACGTCGGGATGGGCGCCCAGCCAGCCGACCACCGCGGCGCGCCAGCGCGTGCAGTCGGCCCGCTCGGGCGGGTCCAGGTCGCGCGGCGCGGCCGACAGCGGGCAGCTCGAGTGGCCGAAGCGCAGCCCGCGCCAGCCGCGGGCCTTCGCCACGGCGTCGAGCGGGATGCGATACACGCCGGCGTGGCTGTCGCCGATCAGCGCGACGGTTTCCGACCCCTTCCGCGCGCCGAACTCGCACACGTCCTTGCCGCCCAGGTAGAAGACCACGCGGCAGGGCGCGTTGGGCTGGGTCTGGGCCTCGATCGGCGTCGGGACGACCGACAGCCGCAGCTTCGGGTTCGTGCACGGGTGGCGCGGGTCGCGCGCCGCGGCGCCGAAGCAGCGCGGCCCGGTGGCCAGGACGCGCTGGGAGGCCTGCTTCTCCGCCCGCACCTGAGAGTGCAGGTGGGCGGTGCCGGCCAGGCTCACGCCCACCACCGCGCCCGTCGCCAGCGCGGCGATGGAGAACGTGTAGCGGTGCGGCGCGCGCGAGCGGCGGATCGGGTCCTCGAGCGCCACCTTGGACAGCCAGGCGACGAGCAGGGTGAGGGCCAGGACGGCGAGGCGCAGCGCGGTGGTCATGGAGCGGTTGAGGACGATCGGCGCGAGCACGATCAGCGGCCAGTGCCAGAGATACACCGAGTAGGAGACGTCGCCCAGCCACTGCACGGGTCGCAGCGCCATCGCCCGGCTGGGGCTCCAGGCGCGCGGCGGCATCCCGGCCCGCATGACGAACAGCGCGCCGAGCACGGGCAGGGTGGCCGCCGAGCCCGGGAACGGCGTGCGGTCGCTGTACAGCGCGGCCGCCAGCGCGATCGCGCCCAGCCCGAGCCAGGACAGCACCGAGCGCGCGACGGGCGAGCCGCGCAGGTCCGGCAGCAGCGCCAGCAGCCCGCCGGCGCCGAGCTCCCACGCGCGCGCGGGCGTGACGAAGTAGGCCGTCGCCTGGCTGGAGGCGGTGTCGAGCAGCGAGTACGCCAGGCTGCCGGCGGTCACCGCCGCCATGGTCAGCGCGAGCGCCCGCCGCGGGTCGCGCCGGCCGAGCATGACCGCGAGCGCCAGCAGCACCGGCCAGGCGAGGTAGAACTGCTCCTCCACCGACAGCGACCAGAAGTGCTCCTCCGGCGACGGGCCGGACGCCGCCTGGGCGAAGTAGTCGACCGCGGTGTGCGCCAGGTGCCAGTTCTGCACGTAGAGCGCGCTGGCCCGCACGTCGGCGAGGAAGCCCGCCCAGTAGTCGAGCGGCACGAAGGCGATCGTGGCCAGCGCGCAGAACAGCAGCGTGACCAGCGAGGCGGGCAGGATCCGCCGCACGCGCCGCGCCCAGAAGCCCGGCAGCGACAGGGCGCCGCGGCGCTCGGCCTCGCGCAGCAGCAGCCCGGTGATCAGGAAGCCGGAGATGGCGAAGAAGACGTCGACGCCGGCGAAGCCGCCGGGCAGCGCGCGCGGCCACAGGTGGTAGACGACCACGATCGCCACCGCCACCGCGCGCAGCGCCTGGATCTCCGGGCGGACGCCGGTGCGCACGGGGGCGCGGCGCCGTGCCGGCGGGGTGTGCGGCTGGACGGCCACGGGAGCGGCTGAACCTAGCCGACGCCCCGGCGGCCTTCAATCAATGGGTCTTCAGCGGCGGCGGCGGCTTGTTCAGCGGCTTGGCCGCGTAGACGTGCTCCTCGAAGTCCACCAGCGAGGGCCGGCCGATGCCGTAGACGATGCCCCGCGGCTTGCCGGCCACGGCGGTGACCGAGTGCGTGCCCAGCGCGACGTGGTAGTCGCCGCCCGGCGTGTAGAGCTCCAGGCCGGTCGCCTGCTCGGCCGCCTGGCGCTTGTCGTCGGCCGGCGGCGCCGGGGCGCCCTTCGGCCGCACGGTATAGCCGGAGTCGTTGCCGCCGATCGAGATCAGCGTGCTCGTGCCCGGGTCATAGGCGGCGACCTGCGCGATGTGGTCGGCCGGGCCGCCGTCGGCGCTCCAGTCCAGCAGCACGGTGTCGCCGGGGCGGATGTCGAGCACGCCGCCGGACACGACCTGCTCCTCGGTGAGCCAGGTGCGCAGGGCGCCGCGGGCGGCGTGGAAGTCGTGCAGCGATTGCCAGGCCGTCCCGTTCCACACCCAGCGCTTGACCCGGTCGGGCAGGTCGTCGCGCGAGTGGTAGGTGAAGAACCCCTCGACGTCGATGGTGTGCATGAACCCCGCCCGCAGGTCCTCGTCCATCTTCGCCCGCACGTAGTGGTCGGCGCTGTAGAAGCCGCACCAGTCGTCGTTGGCGCCCATCCCGGAGGCGTTCTGCACGCGTGTCCGGATGGTCGCGGTGTTGCCGGCCAGCTCGCCGATCGCCTCCGTGGCCGCCTGCAGCTGGATCGCGGCCAGGACGGCGTCGCGCGCCGTCGCGTCGTCGACGTCCCAGGTCTTGCCCATCGCGTCGCGCATGCCCAGCAGCTCGGGGAGCAGCGGGGCGTCATACGCGCTCAGGGCCTCGATCGCCGTGTGGCGGGCCGCGGGGTCCGCCGCGCCGGTCATCGTGGCGTAGAGCGGCTGTCGCCCCGCGGCGAAGTCGGTGAACACCTTCTCCTTGCGCTCGCGCACGAGCGGCTCGAGCGTCTCCGCCTCCTCGGGCGTGAGCCGCTGCGTGCGGTCGCCCATGTCGAGCCCGATCCCGACCGGCCCGCGGGTCTTGTACTGCCAGTACAGCGCGGCGAGGGGCACGGGATCGAGGCGCTGGATCGCCTGGCGCTTCTCGTCGGCCACGAGCAGCAGCGGGTCGCGGGCCAGCCACTGCGTCACCGCATGGTTGCCGGCGCCGCGCTGCAGCGCGAGCAGGGGATGTGCCGCCCGCGCCTCCGGGGCGCGCCGCTCCGGCTGCTCGGGGTCGTGGCGGCGGGCGGTCGTGCGCATCGCGGCGATCGTCCCAGCGATGTGGCGCGAAGGCAATAAGGGTCGCACCCCGAGGTTGGAAGCGGGTAGGGTCGCGCCGATGCCCGCGGACAGCCCGCTGACCGTCATCCGCGAGGACCAGGACGGCGTCGGGATCGTCCGGGCGACCGGCGAGCTCGACCTGGCCACCGCGTCGCAGCTCGTGCGGGCGATCGGCACCGCGGCCAACGGCCGTCCGCCACGGGTGCTCGTCGACCTCGCCGCGGTCGAGTTCTGCGACTCCGCCGGGCTGCGCGCGCTGCTCGGCGCGGCGCGCGAGGTGGAGGCGCGGGCGGGCCGGCTCGTCGTGGCCGTCACGCCCGGCGGCCCGGTCGAGCGGCTGCTGGAGCTCGCCGGCCTGCGCGAGTTCCTGCACGTCCGGGCGCCGGACGAGGCCCGGTTGGCCTTTTAGCGCTGGCCGGCGAACCGCGCCTCGACCTCGGCGCGCGGGGGCGGGTTCGCGAGCACGTGGCGCACGCGGACGAGGGCGACCGCGCCGAACACCGCCGGCAGCCCGAGCTGGAAGACACGGTAGGCGAGCACGGCGGCGGTGGCCACGCCCAGCGGCGTGCCGTAGAGGGCGAACATGCCGATCAGCCCGCCCTCGGTGCCGCCGACGCCGCCGGGCGTGGGCAGCAGCGCGCCGGCGTGGCCGAGCGTATAGGCGAGCACGAACTCCCCGACCGGGGGCGCGCCGCCGCCGAACGCCTGGAACGCCGCGCCCAGCGACGCCACGTCGAGCGCGTAGTAGGTGATGCAGCCGAAGATCAGCAGGCGGTCGCCGTGGCGCAGCAGCTCGACCGTCGTGCTCACGCCGTCGTGCACGAAGTGCCGCAGCCGCCACAGCACGTGCCAGATGCCGCCCCGGTCCGGCTCGGCCGCCGGCGGCACCCGGGAGTACACGTACAGGAGCGCCAGCAGCGCCGCGCCGCCGGCCGCGGGCAGCAGGTTCGCGAGCAGGCCCGCGTCGCCGGGGAGGACGCCCGCCGCGACGGCGGCGCCGGCCACGACGACCGCGGCGAAGCCGATCACGCTCGTGGAGAGGAACAGCGCGGCGTGGCGGCTCGCCGCGAGCTCCGCCGGGACGCCGATCCGGGTCATCACGTACGCGCCGAGCGCCGGCCCGCCCGCGCCGCCGGCGGGCAGCAGCACGTTCGCCCCCTGCTCGGCCAGCCCGAGCACGAGCGCCCGCCGCCAGGGCACCAGCCGGTCGAACACCGCCCACAGCGTGCGCACGAAGCCGAGCATCGAGCCGATCCGGAGGGCCGCCGCGACGACGAGCCACCACGGGTCCGCGTCGCTGAGGCGGTGGCGCACCTCGCCGACGCCGGGCAGCGTGGACACGCCCACGACGACGGCGACCAGCACGACCGCGAAGAACGCGATCCGCTTGGCCATCGCCCGCCCGTCGACGCCCGTGTCCGCCCGCTCCGCCACGGGACGGATGGTGTCAGGCGTGCTGGGCGACGGTGTCGGCGTGGCGGATCGGGCCCGCGGCCTCGCGCAGCGGCCGGCCGTGGCGGCCCGCGCGCGTGGTGACGATCTCCGCGAGCACGGACACCGCGGTCTCCTCGACGGTCGAGGCGCCGATGTCCAACCCGCAGGGCGCGAACACGCGGGCGATCTGCTCGTCGGTCACGCCCACCTCGCGCAGACGGCGGTTGCGGTCAGACGTCGTGCGGCGGCTGCCCAGCGCGCCGATGTAGCCGGCGTCGGTGGCCAGCGCGGCCCGCACGGCGGGGACGTCGAGCTTCGGGTCGTGCGTGAAGACGAGGACGGCGTCGCGCGGGCCGATCTCCATCTCGGCGAGCACGTCCTGCGGCCAGCCGACCACGGTCTCGGCGGCCACGCTGAAGCGCTTGGAGGCCAGGAACGCCCGCCGCGGGTCGGCGATCGTCACCTTGTAGCCGAGGCCCTTGGCCAGCGGCGCGAGCGCGGAGGCGAAGTCGATCGCCCCGAAGATCACCATCTGCGGCGGCTCGGCGTGCACCGCGACGTAGACCCGTAGGCCGCTGCCCATCGACGCGCCGTCGTCGCCGAAGTCGCGCAGGCTCGAGCGGCCCTCGTTGAGCAGCCCGCGCGCCTCGCGGGTGGCGTTGCCGTCGAGCAGGTCGGTCACGCCCAGTCCGCCGGCCTGGCCCTCGGCGTCGACGTAGACCTTCGCACCGGCGCGCTCGCCGTCCAGCAGCGTGACGAGCGCGGCGGGGCGGTCCTCGACGATCGCCTCGAGGTCGTGCAGCGCGGCGTCGCGCGCCTCGGCGCGGATCTCGTGGATGAAGATGTGCACGATCCCGCCGCACATCAGCCCGACCGTGCCGGCGAGCTCGTCCGAGATGCCGTAGGTGACGAGTTGCGGCGGACCGCCGGCCTCGAGGATCTCCATCGCCGCGGCGGCGACGGCGCCCTCGACGCAGCCGCCGGTGATCGACCCCTCGATGTGCCCCTGGTCGTCGACGTACATGCTGGCGCCGACGTCGAGCGGCGAGGAGCCCTCGACCTCCACCAGCAGGCCGGCGACGACGCGCCGCCCGTCGCGCAGCCAGTCGGCCACGGCGGCGGCGGTGTGCTGGACGGGTCGTTGCATCGCGTACCAAAGGTTAGTGGAGTGCGCAGGTGGATCGCCGCCCCTGCGCGGGCGGCTGGCCGCACCGGCGTTGACAAGGTGCCCGCAAGGCTGCGGCAATCCGGCGCTGGGACGCTACGCCCATGCCGCCCTCCCTCTCCCGAACGCCCGAGACGACGCCCGCCCACGCCCGCGCCCGGCTCCTGCGCCTGCAGGGCGAGCGCCTCATGGCCGCCGACGCCGGCGTCGACCCCGCCAGCGCCTACATCGCCCACCTCGAGGCCGCCATCGCCGGCGCCCGCACCGACCTCGTCACCCGCTCGGTGGTCGAGATCGCCGGCCTGCGCGCCGCCTTCGACGGCCCGCTCGAGGGCTAGCGCGCCGTCGCGCCCGCGGTGAGGCGGTCGGCGAGGCGGTGCGCCTCGGCGAGCGTCAGCCCGCGCCCCTCGGCCAGCGCGGCCGCGTACTCCGCGTCGCCCAGCGCCTCGCGCAGCGCCGCCTCCTGCGCCTTCGCCCAGGCCTCCTCGTCCGGCGGCCGGGTCGCGCCGGCGGCGTCCCGGGCGCCCACGGCGGCGCCGAGCAGCGCCGCGCCGATGCGCGGCTCGCCGCGCAGGCGGGCGAGCGCCACCGCCGTCTCGAGCCCCTCGACCATCCCCGGCCGCTCGCCCAACTCGCCCACGATGGCCAGCGCCTCGCGCAGCAGGGGAACCGCCGTGTCGGCCTCCTCGGCGGCCAGGTGGAAGCGGGCGAGCGTCCGCAGCGTGGAGGCCACGAGCGCGGGGTCGCCGGCCTCGCGGGACAGCGGGATGCTCTGCTGCACCAGCTCGACCGCGCGCTCGTGGTCGCCGGCGAGCTCGCTGGCCAGGCCGACGTTCTGCACGTAGAGGGCGTAGTCGCGCGTGTACCCGAGCTCTCGCAGCGCCTCCAGCGCGGCCGTGTAGCGGCGGATCGCCTCGGGATAGTCGCCGGCGAACAGCGCCAGGTTGCCCAGGTTGCCGGACGAGCGGGCGGCGCGGTAGTCGTCGCCGAGCTCGCGGGCCAGCGCGATCGACGCCTCCAGCAGCTCGCGCGAGGCGGCGAGGTCGCCCTGCTCGCCCGCCAGCACGGCGCCGGCGTTGAGGACGATCACGTGGGCGGGGCCGCGCTCGGCCGGGAGCGCGAGGACCTCGGAGATCAGCGCGCGGCCCTCGGTGAGATGCCCGCGCCGCTCCCAGTAGCGCGCCACGGCGGCGCACAGCCGCAGCGCCAGGCCGGCCTCCTTCTCCGCGACCGCGAACGCGATGGCGGCGCGCAGGTTCTCCCGGTCGGCATCGATGCGGTCCAGCCAGCGGCCGACGTCCGCCGACTCCAGGCCCCGCTCGGCGGGGGCGAAGATCGTGGCCAGCGCCTCGGCGTGGCGGCGGCGGTAGGCGGCGGTCTCGCCGCGCTCCTCGAGGCGCTCGAGCGCGTACTCGCGCACGGTCTCGAGCATCCCGAAGCGCTCGTGGCGGCTCGTGACGAGGCTGTGGTCGACCAGCGCGGCGAGGCCGTCGAGCGCCTCCGGGCCGCACACCGCCTCGGCGGCCTCGAGCGACCAGCCGCCGCCGAACACCCCGAGCCGGGCCAGCAGCGCCTGCGCGTCGGGGTCGAGCAGCTCGTGGCTCCAGCCG
>JAICUS010000185.1 GCA_025935735.1 Solirubrobacteraceae bacterium
CGAGGCGCCGTCCCGTCGTGACGCCGCGACGCAGTTGAGGATGCAGCGCAGGCCGGAGGAGTCGATGAACTTCAGCACCGTCAGATCGAGGACCAACGACCGCGCGCCGTCTGCGCGCAGTGCGGCGATCTCGGCCTCGAGCACCGGGGTGCCGGCCATGTCGAGGTCGCCCAGGACCCGGATGCGCGCGATCGCGCCCTTGCGCGAGACCTCGCAGTCCAACGGCCCCGGCGGGACGGGGGACGGCCGGGGGCTAGCGGCCATGACGCGGCGGCGGCTCGAGTGGCGAATCGCCGCGGAGGGCGGCCACGGGGAGAGAGTGGGGCACAGGCAACTCCTCGATCGCTTCGCGGATGAGCGGATCGGAAGTCAGGTGCCGCTGCCGGCCCGGGTCCAGGGCCCGGCCCCGGCACGAGTGCCCTCCAGCGGGACAGGCTACCGCTTTGTGCCGACTCCGTGAGCCGGCGGCTCGGATGACTCAGACTGAGTCCGGACGGGGCTCGCGGCCGTTGGGGGCCAGGACGACGATGGTGGCGTCGTCCTCGAGCGGGTCCAGCGAGCGGTCGAGGATCGCGTCCTGGAGCGCGCGGACGGTCTCCGCGGGCGAGGCGCCCGGCCGCCCGCGCAGCGCGGCGGTGACGCCGGCGAGGCCGAAGCGCCCCGCGCCGTCCGTGTGGCGGTCGAGCACGCCGTCGGACAGCAGCAGCAGCCGCTCGCCCGGTGCGAGCCGGTGGCGCTGGATCGCGAAGCGCCGGTCGGCCGCGCCGCGGCCGAGCGCGTCGTGGAGCACGCCCGGGAGCTCCGCGATGTCGCCCCCGGCGTCGATGCGCAGCGGCGGCTGGCCGCCGCAGGCGATCCAGGAGAATGTGCTCGACGGTCCGTGCCAGCGGGCGATGATCGCGTTGACGAAGGCGCCGGCGATGGCGATCTCGCGGACCGTGCGGTGGACGGCGAGGGTGGCGGCGTGCAGGTCGCCGGTGAACTTGCGCTTGGCCCGGAACGCCCCGAGCGCGATGGCGCCGATCGCCGCGGCGGTGGTCCCCGACCCCATGCTGTCGGCGACGCCCAGCCAGCCGCCGTCGCGGTTCTCGACATAGTCGAACCAGTCGCCGCCGATCTCGTAGCCCGGCAGCACGGTGCCCGCGAGGCGCGCGCCCGTGATGCGCGCGATGCGGGGTGGGAGCAGGTTCTGCTGGATCTCCGCGGCCGGGCTGGTCTGCCGGCGGCGCTGGGCCATGTCGAGCACGTCGGTGTACCGGGCGGCCAGCGCGAGCGAGGCCGCGGCCTGGCGGGCCAGCTCGGTCAGCGCGTCCGCCGGCGCGTCGACCGCGAGCAGGACGCCCAGTGCGCGGCCGCGCAGCGCCAGCGGGGCGAGGACGCTGCCGGGCAGCTCGCGCGCGATCAGCTCGCGCAGCGGGGCGAGGCCCTCGCGGGGCAGCTCCGGGCCGATCGCCAGCGGGGCGGCGAGCGAGTCCGGGAACTCCTCCGAGCCGGCGAGCCGCCGCAGGTGGGTGCCCTCGAGATCGATCAGGTACAGCGCGACCGACGTCACCCCCGCGAGCCGCCGCGCCTCGGAGACGATCTGGTCGCCCAGCAGGTGCGGGGGGATCGTGTTGAGCACCTCGGCCACGTCCAGCCGCGACGCGCCGGCGGCCGGCTGCCCGGGCGGCCGCGGCGTGTCCTGTCCGTCGTCGTCCGATCGCGCGGCGGCCCGTTCGTGGGCCGCCGCGACGAGCCGGCCGCGCGACCCGAAGTGCCGGTACAGCGTCGCCCGGGACACGCCGGCGGCGGTCGCGATGTCATCCGCCGCGGCATCGGGCTCCGCGCGCAGCAGTTCGATCGCCGCGCGCAGGATGCGGTCGGCGTTGTGCACCGCGTCGGCCCGTTGGCGTCTCATAAGTGAGGGTCTGTCCGGAACCGCCTACCCCCCAAACGCGACGTCACGTCTCGGTTATATCCGGTTGTGTCAGATTTGTCTCGGTCATTGTTTCGCTTGTCCGGCATTGTGGACAGGCCAGGGGCAATGACAAACTCACACACCTCCAGCGCCGCTGTCGCCGAGCCGGCGGCGCGCGAGCGCGCCGAGCCGGCTCCGGCACGCCGCGACGTCCTGCGCCGCCAGCGCGACGAGTTCGGCGGCTTCCAGTGGGGCGCGGACTTCTTCGGCTGGCTGGTCGCGGTCGGCATGGCCACGCTGCTGATCGCGTTCCTCGCCGCAGCCGGCACCGCCGTGGGGCTCACGAGCACGACGTCGTCCCAGGCGACCGCGAAGGCGGGCACGATCGGCATCGCCGGCGGCGTGCTGCTGCTGATCGTCCTGATGGTCGCCTACTACTCCGGCGGCTACGTCGCCGGCCGGATGGCGCGCTTCAACGGACCGCGCCAGGGCATCGCCGTCTGGCTCATCGGCCTCGCGGTCACGATCGTGCTGGCCGTCGCCGGCGCGCTGTTCGGCGCCAAGTACAACCTGCTGTCGGGCCTGCACCTCCCACGCATCCCGGTCGGCGAGGGCGCACTGACCACCGGCGGCCTGATCGCGCTCGCCGCCGTGCTCATCGGCACGCTGATCGCCGCCATCGCCGGCGGCAAGGCCGGCACCCACTTCCACCGCAAGGTCGACAAGGTCGGCCTGTCATGAACCCCGAGAACAAGGAGGCCACCATGGCCCTCACCGAAACCGACGTCATGAGCTGGCGCGGCCAGACCCTGGTCGACGACAACGGCGAGAAGATCGGCACGATCGAGGAGATCTATCTCGACGCGGAGACCGACGTGCCCGAATGGGCGCTCGTCACCACCGGCATGTTCGGCACCAAGCAGTCGTTCGTGCCGATCCAGGACGCCACGTCCGCCGACGACGGCGACGTCCGCGTCGCGTTCGACAAGCAGACCGTCAAGAGCGCGCCGACGGTCGACCCCGACGGCCGCCTGTCCGATCTCGAGGAGGCCGAGCTCTACCGCCACTACGGCCGCGAGTACTCGCAGCCGTCCGGCACGGAGCAGCCCTCCGGTGACGGCCACGACCTCAGCGGCCCGAACACCGATCACGCGATGACGCGGTCGGAGGAGCAGCTGCACGTGGGCACCACGCAGCGCGAGGCGGGCCGGGCGCGCCTGAAGAAGTACGTCGTCGAGGAGCAGGTCACGCAGACCGTGCCCGTCCGCCACGAGGAGGTGCGGGTCGAGCGCGAGCCGATCACCGACGCCAACGCCGGCGCCGCGCTGGACGGCCCCGCGATCTCCGAGGAGGAGCACGAGGTCGTGCTCCACGCCGAGGAGCCCGTCGTCGAGAAGCGCGCGGTCCCGCAGGAGCGCGTCCGGCTCGAGAAGGACCAGCACACCGAGCAGCGCGAGGTCAGCGACTCGGTGCGCAAGGAGCGCGTCGAGGTCGACGACGCGCGCGGCTAGCCGCTCGCTCCCCCGCCGGCTTGAACGGCCGGCGGGGTGACGTCACCGCGGGCGGGCTGCGCCGGCCACCGCGCCCGACGGGTGGTCGACGAGCTCCAGCAGGCCGTGCAGGCCGAGCTGGGCGAGCTGCCGCCTGACCCGGGACCCCTCGCCCACGAGGACCAGGCGGCCACCGGCGGCCCGGATGTGGAGGTCCGCCTGCACGATCACCCGGGCCGCGGTCATCTCCAGCGCCGTCAGGCCGCGCAGGTCGAGCACGACGGTCCCGGCCGTCCCGGCGGCGTCCCGCAGCGCCGTGCCGAGGCGCCGCAGTGCCACGGCGCTCGGGCGGCCGGTGACGACGATGTCTGAGGGCATCGCGCCGAGCCGCCGTTCGATCCCGGACTCACGCGCCGGAGGGCGAAAAGCCGACGCGGTCCCCGCGGAGGGCATCCCTCGCTCGAATAGGATTCTGCGTGTGCCTGACCCGCCCATCCAGCACCGGGCGCACGGGGACGTCCTGACCGCGATCTCCGACGGGATGGTGGCGCTGCTCAAGGAGTTCTATGGGCGCGGACCGACCCAGGCCAAGACCTACTACCACGACGACCTGGTCGTGTGCGTCCTCCGGGGCGGGTTCACGCGCGTGGAGCAGACGTTGCTGGACGGCGGTCGCGGCGGGGCGGTCATCGAGCAGCGCATGGCGTTCCAGGAGGTCATGCGCCACCGGTTCGAGACCGTCGTGGAGCGGGCCACGGGCCGGCCGGTGATCGGCTTCATGAGCGGCAATCAGCAGGCGCCGGACATGATCTGCGAGGTCTTCGTGCTCAGCCCGAGCGATCTCGTGCCCGAGGACGAGCGCCGGCGGCGCGGCCCCGGCACCTGAAGCCCCGCGCCACTGCCGCCCGAGCGCGTGCGCACGTCCTCGTCGCTTTGATGTCCGCCGGATGGATAGTCCGTTCGGCGCTCGGGTAGCGTATGGGTGGAGGGCACCTTCGTGGGGCCGGCCCCGGCCGGGGCGGGCAGCACCATCTGACTTCCGCGTTGCTCCACGCCCACGGAGGTCGAGATGTCCCATGTTGTCCGCGCTGTGCGCGCCGAGCGAGCCGAGGCCCGCCGGGATACGCCCGACACGATCCCGATCGTCAACGAGACGTCCGAGCGGATCGTGCGGACGCTGGTGATCGGGTTGCCGCCCGTGGCGCTCGTGTGCGCGGGCCGGCTGGCGTGGGGCGGGCTCCTGCATTGGCAGGACCTCGTGGTGCTGGGGGTGATGTACACGTTGTCCGGGCTGGGGGTGACGGTCGGCTTCCATCGGCTGTTCACGCATCGCAGCTTCAAGACCACGCGGGCGCTACGGGTGCTGCTGGCGGTGCTGGGCTCGACCGCGGTCGAGGGGCCGGTGACCGAGTGGGTGGCCACGCACCGGCGCCATCATCAGTTCTCCGACCGCCCGGGGGACCCGCACAGCCCGCATGTCGGCCGGGCCGGTGGGTGGCGCGGCGCGCTGCGCGGGCTGGCGCACGCGCACGTCGGCTGGATGTTCCGCGGCAAGGACATGGCGAACCCGGGGCGCTATGCGAAGGATCTGCTGGCCGACCGCGACATGCGGTTCATCGGCCGCACGTTCCCGCTCTGGGTACTCGTCGGGTTGGCGGCGCCGTTCGGCCTGGGCTTGGCGCTCACCGGGTCGCTGGCGGGTGGGCTGACCGGCCTGCTCTGGGGCGGGGCCGTCCGCGTGCTGGTGCTGCACCACGCGACGTTCAGCATCAACTCGCTGTGTCACTTCTTCGGCCGGCGCCCGTTCGCGACGGGCGACGAGTCGCGCAACCTCGCCTGGCTGGCCCCGATCGCGCTGGGGGAGGGGTGGCACAACAACCACCACGCGTTCCCGACGTCCGCACGCCACGGCCTGGGCCGCGGGCAGGTCGATCCCAGCGCGTGGCTGATCACCGCACTGGAGCGCTGTCATCTCGCGTGGGACGTCGTCCGCGTCAGCGACGAGCGCCAGCAGGCCAAGCGCGCGGCGCGCGCGGGGGGACGCGGTGGGGCGCTCGGTTAGCGCTCCGGTGAAGGCTCCGCCGCGTGCCGGCGGGTCAGGGCGGCTGTCGGCGGCGGCCGCGGCGGCGCGCGCGTTCGGGCGCCGCCGGCGTGTCGCGCTCACGGTCGCGGGCTCGCTCGCCACGGCCGCGGCCCTCGCGGTGGTGCTGGCCGGGCGCCGCCATGACTTCGCGGCCGCGCTCTCCGCGGTCGCCGTTTCGACGCTCGCGCTCAGCGCGCTGTTGCAGGTCGCCGCGCTGGTCGCGCGCAGCGAGGCGTGGCACCTGAGCGTCGGGGCGGCGGGGGGAGCGGTCGACCGCCGCGTGCTGTACCGCGCCTCGAGCATGCAGGTGCTGGGCAGCGTGCTCAACGCGCAACTCGGGGTCGCGGCGCGGATCGCGGCGCTGCGCCGATCGTCGCCCGCGGTCTGTCCGCAGGTGCCGACGCTGATCGCCGCGGAGGTCCCCATCCTCGCCGTCGAGGCGATGCTCGCCGCCCTGGCCTCGTTCACGCTGATCGGGCCGCTCGGGCTTCCGTGGTGGCCGCCGATCGTCGGCATCGCGGTCCTCGCGACGGTCAGCGCCGGCCTCAGGCGACTGGCGTTCCGGAAGGGCCGGGAGCTGTGGCAGGGACTCGCGGTCCTGCGCAGTCTCGGCCGCGGCAGCCGTGTGGCGGGGTTCGTGCTGGTGGCCGTGCTCGCCCAGATCGTGCGCAACTGGCTGCTGCTGCGGGCGGTCGGCGTCGATGTGTCGCTCCTCGACGCGGTCGCACTGCTGATCGCGGTGGTCGTCCTCGGTCAGCTTCCCGTCGGCCCGACCGGCGGTGCCGCGGCCGCCGTGCTGATCCTGGGGAGCAGCGGCGTCGCCGCTGCGGCGGCCGCCGGGGTGCTGCTGACGGTGACCGGTACGGTCGGCGGCCTGTCGTTCGCCGCGTGGGCGACCGCCGATCGCCTCGGGACCGCCGGCCTGCGTCTGCGACGGGCGAGACGCGGCGTCAGGGCCGGGCGGCGCCGGCCGGCGCCGCCCGCGAGCGACGGGAACAAGGCGGCCGGCGAGCACGGTTCGACCCCCGGCTTGAACCGAAGGCCCCGCTCCCCGGCGGGGCCTTCGTCGTGTGTGACTGAGTCGGCTGACGAGCCGCTTCGCCGGGGGCCGACGGCCAGCTCGTGCTGCTCGACTGCTCGCTGAGGGTGATCGTCACCCCGTCGCGCTCGGGGTCCGGGCGTGGTGGCTTGAGAAGTCTCCCTTGGTGGTGTGCCGACACCGGGAAGTCTGCCACTCCGGCGGGCCGGCCGCGGGATGCAGGGCAGGCGTCCGGGCGGTGCGGGCAGCGCGCTGTCCGGGGGCAGCCGCACTCGTCCGCCGGGCCGAGAACCTCCGCGCGGCCGACCCGCAGCGCGCTCGGCGCGGTCGTCCCCGACACGACCCGGCGCGGATCGGCGGCGACCTTCGTGCGTCGGGCCGACACGCGCCGGCCGGTGGGCGACCGGGTGCGTGGGTAGACGCCCACTGCGACGGTGATCGAGGCCGGCGTATGCGGAGGCGGTGGGCCGACCAAGGACTCACAGACGCGGAAGGATCACCGCCTCCCCGCTGACGCGCACCCCGCGGCGTGCCCTCGCCCGTCCCCGGGCGCCACGCCGGCGAGTGACCGCGCGGGCGCTGCGGGCGCGCACAGCTCGCGACGCCCGGCTCCCCGCGTACCGCGGCCTACAATGCGTTGCGGTGGGCATGAAGGTGCGGTCGGGTCCCGGCATCGCGTTCTGACTCCGCGTCCCGATCACTGCGGCTCCAGAGGTGCCCCATGCGCGACCTGCCCCAGCTGTTGCCGGTTCCGCCCGCGCGTTGCCTGGCGGCCGGCGCCGCCCCGGCGACACACGCCTCCACCCGGGCGGAGCGCCGCGCCGAGGAGCGCGCGCTCTTCGAGCACTTCGCCCGCACCCGCTCTCCCGCGGCCCGCGCCGCGCTCGTGGAGCGCTTCCTGCCGCTCGCGCACCATCTCGCGCGGCGTTACCAGGGCGTCGAGGACCTCGACGACCTGGAGCAGGTGGCGGCGATCGGCCTGCTCAAGGCGATCGACCGGTTCGATCCCGGACGGGGGCTGGCCTTCTCGAGCTTCGCGTTCCCGACCGTCGTGGGCGAGCTCAAGCGTCACCTGCGCGACAAGGGCTGGTCGGTCCGTGCGCCGCGAGGCGTGCAGGAGCTCTCCGCGCGCTTGGAGAAGCTCTCGCGCGATCTCTCAGCGCGGCTCGGGCGCTCGGCGACGGTCGCCGAGCTGGCGGAGGCCGGCGGCTGCACGGCCGAGGAGGTGCTGGAGACGCGCCAGGCGGTCACCGCCCGGCGCGCTGTGTCGCTCGATCAACCTCAGCACGAGGACGACGAGGCCGGGACGCTCGGCGACCGGATCGCGATCGAGGATGCCGGATTCGCCGGCGCCGAGGACGCGGTCCTGCTCGAAGGCCTGATGCGCGTGCTGCCGGATCGCGAACGGACCGTCGTGGTGCTGCGCTTCCAGGACGACCTCCTCCAGTCGGAGATCGCCGAGCTGGTCGGCGTGTCCCAGATGCAGGTCTCGCGCATTCTCCACAGCGCGATCGCGTGCCTGCACGAGGCGGCGGAGTCGGACGCGCGGCGGGTCGCGTGCCGGCCGCGCCGGTGACAGCCGCGCGCAGGCTCCTCTGGCAAGGGCGCTGCGGCCGCCTCGCAGCGATCGCACCACCGCGCGTCCGACCTGGTCGCGCGAGCGTGCGACGACCGCATCGCCGATCGCCGGCTCTGAGCCGTACGAGTCGAGGTGGCGCATCGCCGTCATTCGGGCGCCTCGGATGGCTCAGGGCGTCTCCGCATGGAGTCCGGTTCGTCCTCACGAGCCGGCTGCCGGCGGGGGCGCGATTTGGTCGTGCAGGCCTCGGAAGGGGTACAGTTGGATGTAGGGCCATTTCACCGCTCCTGCGAAGCGACTTCGCGCACGGCATCGTCCGGCCAGGCGCCGAGCGGTGACCTGATTGGAAGTTCTCCCCTCAGCGACGGAAGAGCCGTCCTCCTATCGAGCAGCGGACGCCGCGCGACCGGCGATCTGCTGTCGGAAACGAGCGCTGAGCCGTGCGCGACCGACATGTTCCACGTTTGCGCCACTCCTGCCGGGCAGCGATGGCCCGCCAACAAGACAGGTGCTGGCGTTGCGGCGCTCGGTGGGCCTCTGAAGCCGTGCCGCCGGCGACGTTGCACGCGATCGCCGGCGAACGGCTCGCGCGGCCCATCGCCGGGCCCGCGGGTCCGCTGCCCGCCGTCGCGGCGACGGGATGAGGAAGTGACGCATGACCTCCACTGACAGTTCCACAGCCGAAGCCGAACGGCAGCTCGCCGCCGCGAGCGCGCGTCACCGCGAGGCCGTCGCCTCGATGGAGGGGCTCGGCCGATCCGAGACGGGTCAGCGCGTGTCGATCAAGGCGCTCGGCCGGGCCGTGCAGCTCGTCTCGTTCACTCTGCGCCGTGCCGCCGACGCCGGTGTGCCGCTCGAGCGGCTGGCCGAGCTGACCGGCTGGGAGCCGGATCTCGTACGCGAAGGCCTCGAGCGGATCCCCGAGCCGCGGGTCGTCGCTCGGTTGGCGCCGGCCGGCGTCGACGCGGGCGCGGTCGCTGAGGCCGCGGCGGGCTTCGAGGCGATCGCCCGCTTGCGCGTGTTCACGCAACGCGTGCTCGCCGACGTCGATCCCGACGTCACGGCCGGAGCGCCGTCATCAGCCGACGTGGATGATCTTCGGGACCGCCTCGAAACCGCTTGGACTGCGTGGCGCCAGTCGCCCGGGCACCGGGAGCTGTAGGCAGGTCGGTGCAGCTCGGCATGCCCGTGTACGTATATCGCCGCCGTGACGGCACGTCGTTCGAGCTCGAACAGCGGATCACTGCAGACGCCCTCGTGAGCTGCCCCACGACCGCGCAGAGCGTCGAGCGCGTCATGCAACCGTTCACTCCGCGCTACAAGGGCGCAGGGTTCTACTCGACCGACCACCCCAAGGCCACGCCAAGGCGAGTGGAACCGATCAAAGCGGCCCCTGCTGAACCCGGCAGCGTCGCCGCTGCGATGCGGCCTTCAGTCGGTGCCGCTGCGACGCCCGCCGAGCCTGCCTCGCACAGCCGGGCTCCGAGAACTCCTCGGCACGCGGGCGCATGCTCACCGTAGCGGACGTCATTGCCGAGTCACCGCGCCACCGGCGGGCATGCTCGCCACGCCGCGCTCGCAGAGCCGAGGTTTAAGTGGCAACGCTACAGTGGATGGGGACGCGGTTCCGCGTTCACCGGCTCCGGTGAACCGTCCGCGACGCAGGCGACCCCGGCCGTGAGTGCGGGGCGTTACCCCGGCCGCTTGCCCGAATGATCGAGGTAGGCATGTCC
>JAICUS010000713.1 GCA_025935735.1 Solirubrobacteraceae bacterium
CAGGCGTTCCTGCTCACCACGGGCGACGTGGACGTGCTCCCGAAGCTGCTCGACGCGGCGGAGCGCTACACCGAGCGCCCGAGCGACGAGCAGATGGCCCAGCTGGTCGAAGAGCGCGGGCTCAGCCCGCTTTTCACCTAGGGCGTCAGCACGAGCTTCGCCCCGGCGCCGGCGCGCTGGCGCTCCCACGCGGCGGCGACCGCGTGCAGCGGCAGCGGCTCGACGTCGAGCGCGATCTCGCCGGACACGACGTGCCGCGCCAGCTCGGCGTAGGCCGCCCGGCGCTCGGCCAGCGGCTCGTGGAAGACGGCGAACCCGCGCAGGTCGATCGGCGCGGCGCGCACGGCCGGCGCGGGGAGCTCGACCGTCAGGCCGGCGAGGTGGCCGAGCTGGACGTGCCGGGCCTGGTGACCCGCCGCGTGCATCGCGGCCAGCGCCGGCGCGCCCCACAGGAGGTCGATCGTGACGTCCACCGGCCCGCCGGCGGCCGCGCGGATCGCGCCGGTCAGGTCGCGGCCGGCGTCGAGCGCGACTACGGCATCGGCGCCACGCTCGCGCAGCGCGTCCAGCCGCGCGCCGGCCCGCGCCGCGGCGACCACGACCCCCGCGCCGAGCAGCTTCGCCGCCTGCACGGCGATGCCGCCGACGGCGCCGGTGGCGCCGAGCACCAGCACCGTCTCGCCGGGGGCGAGCGCGGCGCGGCGGGTCAGCGACAGCCACGCCGCCAGCCCGGCGTTGCCGAGCGCGGCGGCGGCGACGTCGTCGAGGCCGTCCGGCACGTCGATCAGCCCGTCGCGGGGCACGAGCGCGCGCTCGGCCATGGACCCATACGGCGCGACGATCGAGTCGAAGAACACCCGGCGGCCGTCCGGCAGCCGGCCGACGCCGTCGCTGCCCACCACCGACGGCAGCGGCGGCGGCCCGGTGTAGAAGCGGCCGGAGGCCTTCAGCAGGTCGACGTGGTTGACGCCGGCCGCCGCGACCTCGACCACGACGTGGTCGTCGCTGTCCTCCGGCGCGGCGAACTCGCCGTGCCCGGGCAGCTCGTCGTAGGCGCGGAGGATCGCGGCCCTCATCGGGTCGCGCAGTCGTGGGCGAAGGCGAGCTGGCGCAGGTGCAGAGCGTACGCCGAGCGGTGGTGGTCGAGGCTGTGGCCGACGCCGCGCATGATGCTCGCGTCGACGAACGGCGCCGCGGTCAACAGCGAGGCGAGCCGCTCGACGCTCGACGGCGACGAGTCCCAGAGCGCGTCGTGCTCGGCCAGCACGTCGTGCACCGGGACCCGTACCTCGGGGGCGAGCCCGGGGAGCTTCTCGGCCGCCCAGCGCGGGGCGGCGATCAGCTCGACGGCGGGGGCGGGCGCGTAGCTCGCGTGCGCCGCGTCGCGGACCTCGGGATCGAAGCTCCCGGGAGGGCCGAACATGACCGGGTCGCACTGCTCCGGCGGGAGGGCGATGACCTCCTGGCCACTCGCCTGCGCCGCGACGGCCAGCTGCTCGGCCGCTCCGCCGGGCGGGATCACCGCGCCCATTCCCGTCGCCGAGACGCCGCGCAGCCAGCCGTCGGCACGCGCGGCGATCGTCAGGGCGATCATGCCGCCGATCGAGTGGCCGACCAGCACCACGCCGGCGTCGCCGGCCACCTCGGCGATCGCGCCGGCGAGCAGCTCGGCCTGGCGCTCGAACGTGTTCTCCTCCGGCGCCGGCCCGGCGCTGGCGCCGTAGCCCGGCCGGTCGAAGCTGACGGTGGGAAAGCCCAGCCGCGCCGCGAGGTCGAGGAACGACCCGCCGGGCGGCACCGCCACGTCGAAGTAGCGGCCGGTGTACAGGCCCCCGTGCAGCGTCGCGAGCAGCGGCAGGCCGGCCGGCTCGGCCGGGTCCCGGCGCACCGCCGCGATCTCGCAGCCGTCGATCTCGACCCTCATCGGTGTTCTCCTCTCGGTTGGGCGCCGCGGACGCGGTCGATCAGCGCGACCGGGTCGGCGGGCACCCGATTGCCACTCCAGGCCACGTGCTGGTCCGGGCGCACCAGGATCAGGCGAGCGCCGTGGCGCTCGCGCAGTCCGTGTCCGGTCAGGTCCACCACTCGCAGCGGGACGCGCCGCACGCGGGCCGCCGCGGCGATCGCCTCGGCGTCGTCGCCCTCGAGCACCAGCAGCGAGAAGCCCGGCCCGAGCTCGTCGTAGAGCGAGCGGCCGTCCGCCACCCGGGCATGCCGCAGCCGGGCGCCGCCCGCGGCGATCAGCGGCGAGTCGTAGGCGAGGTCGAGCACGAGATCGAGCGCATGGAACTCGGCGTGCTTGGTCGCCTGGATCTGCGCGTGGGCCCGTGCCCGGGCGCGGTCGCCGGCCGGACCGTCGTCCTCCAGCTCGCCGGACAGCAGGTCGCCGGCCAGCACCCGCATGTTGGCCACGGCCGCGGCGATGACCTGCGTCTGCACGGGCCGCCGCTCGGCCTCGTAGCCGTCGAGCAGCCCCGGGCCGCCCCAGCCGTCGAGCACCGCGGCGAGCTTCCAGCCGAGGTCGACCGCGTCGCCGATGCCCGTGTTGAGCCCGTGCCCGCCGAACGGCGGGTTGAGATGGGCGGCGTCGCCGGCCAACACCACCCGGCGGTCGCGCGCGCGGTCGACCAGCTGCATCCGGGCCGTCCAGGGATCGTGCGAGAGCACCTCGGCCGCCACCGGCGCACCGGCCGCCGCGTCGATCAGCGCGGCGGCGTCGCGCGCGCCCCGCTCCGCCTCCACG
>JAICUS010000306.1 GCA_025935735.1 Solirubrobacteraceae bacterium
CCAGCGCAGCGTGGTGGGCGCGTCGCGCATGCGCAGCACCCGTGCCGGGGCGCCGGCGACCACGGCATTGTCGGGCACGTCCTTGGTGACGACGGTGTTGGTGCCGATCACGCAGTTGTCGCCCACGGTGACGCCGCGCAGCAGGCAGGCGCCGTAGCCGATCCAGCAGTTGGAGCCGACCCGCACGTCGCGCTTGTAGATCCCCTGCAGGCGGATCGGGCGCTCGACCTCGACGACGCCGTGGTCGAAGTCGATCAGCATCACCCGGTCGGCGACCACGCACTCGCGGCCGATCGACACGTGCTGGAAGGCGGAGATCGTGCACTCCTGGCCGAGCACGGTCTTGGCGCCGATCTCGCACACCCCCTCGTGCACGCGGATCTTCGTGCCGTGGCCGAGCCACGACCAGCGGCCGAGCCGCAGGACGGCGCCGCGCCCGATCTCGAGCTTGACCCCTGGCCCGACGAAGCACACGCCGTCGGTCTCCAGCCGCCGTCCCCAGCGCAGCTTCAGCCAGGCCCAGCGCACCAGCAGCCGCGCGTACTTGAGGTTGAGCATCCCGTGCGAGCGCATGAAGCGCACGAGCGCGAGCGGGCCGCCGTGCAGCGGCGCGGGAACGCCGTGGACGGGCGGCGCGGCGGGCGGCCGGCTCAACGTGGCCATGGCGCCCGATCCTAGACTCCCGGGCCATGCCGCAGGGCTCCCTGGCCGAACGCCTGCTCGCGGGCGACAAGCGCGCGCTGGCGCGCGGGATCTCGCTCGTCGAGGACGACGACCCCGAGGGCTGGGCGCTCGTCAAGGCGGTCTACCCGCACACCGGCAACGCCGCCGTCGTCGGCTTCACCGGCCCGCCCGGCGCGGGCAAGTCGACGCTGATCGGCGCGCTCATCCGCCACCGCCGCAAGCTCGACCGCCAGGTGGCCGTGCTGTCGATCGACCCGTCGTCGCCGTTCCGCGGCGGCGCGCTGCTGGGCGACCGCATCCGGCTGTCGGAGCACTTCCTGGACCCGGGCGTGTTCATCCGCTCGATGGCCACCCGCGGCGCGCTCGGCGGCCTGGCCGAGGCGGCGCTGCAGGCCGCGCTGCTGATGGACGCGGCCGGCAAGGACGACGTGTTCCTGGAGACCGTGGGGGTGGGGCAGGCCGAGGTCGACGTGATCGACCACGCGGACTCGGTCGTGCTCGTGCTGATCCCCGGCTCGGGCGACAGCATCCAGGCGCTGAAGGCCGGCGTGATGGAGATCCCGGACGTGATCGTGGTCAACAAGGCCGACCACCCGCTGACCGACACGATGGTGCGAGAGATCCGCGGCGTGCTGTCGCTGGCGCCGCACGAGGGCTGGCGCGTGCCGATCGTCAAGACCGAGGCGACCCGCGGCGAGGGCGTCGAGCTGCTCGCCGAGAAGCTGGCCGAGCACCGCGCGTACGTGGAGGGCGAGGGCAAGCTGGCCGAGCGCCGGCGGCGCAACCTGCTCAACGAGGTGCTCGGCATCGCCGCGTTCCGGCTGCGGCGCACGCTCGAGGAGGCGCTGCACGAGGACCCGGAGGTGCAGGAGCTGCTCGACGAGGTGGTGGCCCGCCGGCTCGATCCCGCGAGCGCCGCCAGCGCCATCCTGGCCCGCGGCCACATCGCCGCGCCCGACGCCGCGCGATAGACGTTCGTCCCATTGTCCGCACGCGGACCCGCTCCTACTCTGCCGGCCATGATCCGGTCGCTCGGCGTGGCGGCGTGCGCCGTGGCGCTGTGGGCCGCCCCCTCCGCCTACGCGGCCAACGGCGAGCTGGCGGCGGTGGCTCGCGGCGCGACCGACACGCTGGTCACGCTGAACCCGGACGGCAGCGGGCTGCGGGCGCTGTCGACGGCCCCCGCCGGCGCGCTGGCGCGCCCCGCCTGGTCGCCGAGCGGCGACCGGATCGCGTTCGCCGCCGGCGACAGCGTCGACGTCTACGACCTTCCCTCCGGGACCGTGGCCGCGGTGGCGGCGGGCAGCGACCCGACGTGGACGCCTGACGGCGCGCGGATCGAGCTGCGGCGCGGCACGGCGCTGATCTCCGTGCGCCCCGACGGCGGCGACCCCGTCGCGCTCGGCGCCACCCTGCCCGCGGACGTGACCGCCGCGAGCTTCTCGCCGGACGGCACCAAGGTCGCCTATACCGTGGCCTCGGGCCGCGTCTACGTCGAGCGCGTGACCGGCGGCACCCCGACGCTGGCCGCGACCGGCGTCAGCGGCGCCGCGGCGTGGACGGGGGACTCGGTGCGGCTCGCGCTGAGCGCTGCCGGGCGGATCTTCAGCCTCCTGCCCGGGAACCCGCTCGCGGCGCTGACCCCGGCCGGCGGGACCGACACCGAGCCGGCCTGGTCGCCGGACGCCACCCAGGTGGTCTACCGGCACGCGCAGGGCGTGTCCGAGCTGCGGATCACGTCGGCCGGCGGCGCGGCCACGCGCACGGTCCTGCGAGGCGCGCTCGGCGACCCGGCGTGGCAGCCGTGCACGCCCGGGCGGACCGCGAGCTGCACGTCGGTCGCGCCGCCGCTCTGCCTGCCGCCGGCGAGCGTCACCACCGTCGCGGGCGTGCCCGTCGCGCTGCCGCCGCCCAGTTGCACCGACCCCGCGCACCGCGCGCTGACCACCACCGTCGTCTCCGGCCCCGCGGCCGGCACGCTGGCCGGCGCCGTGTACACGCCGGCGCCGGGCTTCACCGGCCAGGACGCCGTCGTCTACCGCGTGAGCAACGGCGCCGTGG
The DNA here is from genome assembly GCA_025935735.1 of Solirubrobacteraceae bacterium. Next base: position 2,746 of record JAICUS010000306.1, read on the forward strand.
CCGCGCCGCTGCTGCGCCAGGTGGTGTTCGTCGTCGCGCCCCCGACCGGGACGCAGCCGGTGGTGCGGCGGGCGCCGTACCTGAACGCGCTCGCGCTGCCGCGGCTCGTGCACGGCCGGGTCGTCCGCCTGCGCGCGGCCTGCGACGCGGCCTGCACGGTCACGCTGCGCCTGCAGGTGCGCCTGCGCGGCTCCAAGACGAAGCGCAGCCCGCGGCTGCGGCGCACGCTGGCGCCGGCGCACGCGGTGACGCTGCGGCTCGCGCTGGCCCACAAGCCCAAGCGGCGGGAGCGCATCGCCTGGATCGTGGGCACCGTGCGCGGCGCCGCCGGCTCGCGCTCGGTCAGGGTGCCGGTGCGCCTGCCTCGCTGACGACGAGGTCGAGCAGCGCGTCGACGTCGGCCGGCGTGGTCAGCGGGTTGAGCAGCGTGAGCTTGAGCGCGACCTCGCCGCGGATGGTCGTGCGGCCGAGCACGGCCCGGCCGGAGGCGAACAGGCCGCGCTGGAGCCGGATGTTCGCCGCGTCGCCGCCGGGGACGCGGAACGCCACCATCACGGTCTGCGGCTGGGCGACGAGCGTCAGCTCCGGCCGCGCCTCGATGGCCCGCGCGGCGTGGCGGGTGAGCGCCACGCAGTGCTCGACGATCTCGGCCAGCCGCCGCCGGCCGGTCGCCCGCAGCGCGATCAGCACCTTCAGCGCGTCGAAGCGCCGCGACGTGTCCAGCGAGCGCCCGACCAGGTTCAGCTGGCCCTCGGCCTCGTCTTCCGGCCGGTTGAGGTAGACGCTGGCGTGGTGGACGGCGCGCAGCCGCGCCACGTCGGGCACGAGCAGCGCGCTGGCCGAGAACGGCTGCCACCACAGCTTGTGCAGGTCGGCGGTGACCGAGTCGGCCCGCTCGATGCCGCGCAGGCGGCCGCGCAGCGCGTCGGAGAGCACGAGGCCGGAGCCGACGGCCGCGTCGACGTGGAACCAGGCGCGGTGGGCGGCGGCGCGCTCGGCGATCTCCGCGAGCGGGTCGATCGCGCCCAGGTCGGTCGTGCCGGCGGTGCCGACGATGGCGATCGCCCGGCCGGGCGCGGCGAGCGCGGCGTCGAGCGCCGCCACCGACATCGAGCCGCTCGCGTCGGTGGCGACGGGCGTGACCGCGTCGGTGCCCAGCCCGAGCAGCGCGGCCGAGCGGCGGATGCTGTCGTGCGAGGCCTCGGAGGCGACGATGCGCCAGTCGCGCTCGGCCGGCAGCCCGGCGCGGCGCACGTCGGTGCCCGCGCGGTCGCGCGCCAGCAGCAGCCCGAGCAGGTTCGAGCCGGTGCCGCCGAACGTCATGACGCCGGAGCCGGCCGGGCCGAGCCCGTGCAGTTGCGCCAGCCAGCGGACCAGCGCGTCCTCCACCAGCGTCCCGGCCGGCGAGCCGTCGAACGCGTCCTGGGACTGGTTGGTCACGCCCACCGCGAGCTCGGCCGCGGCGGCGGCGAGCAGCGGCGGCGGGTGCAGGTGGGCGGCGCAGAACGGGTCGGCGAGCCGCACGCCGCCGGCCAGGATCGGCGCGACGTCCTCGAGCACCTCGGCGAGCGGCGCGCCCTCGTCCGGGCACGGGTCGAGCTCGGTGAGCGCGAGCGGCGAGCGCGGGCCGGGGAGGGCGGCGGCGCGGGCGACGGCGTCGGCGACGAGCGCCGCGGCCTCGCGCAGCGCCGCGTGCGACGCCGCGTCGGCGCCGACGAACTCGGCGCTCAATGCATCACCCGCGAGGTGCGCGACGCGGCCGCGGCGCGGCGCCACTCGCCGGACGCGCGGTGCTCGCGGACCGCCAGCGCGGCGGCCCCCGCGACGATCAGTGCGCAGGCGGCGATCGGCCACGCGGGCGGGCCGTCGAAGCGGGGGAAGATCACTGCGAGCGGGCCCCAGGGGGCGTCGGTGTGCATGCCCAGCCAGCCCTCGGAGTGCTCGCGGGCGACGATCCACGCGCTCGTCCCGAGCGTGAGCACGGCCAGCACCGCGGCGAGCGTGCGGGGGACGTGGCGCAGGCCCCAGGCGGTCAGCGCGGCCACCGCCGGCAGGCAGGCGACGAGCGCGACGCCGGGGAAGGCAGCGCCGCGCAGCGGGGTCGCCGCCGCCAGCGCCGTCACGGCCAGGTCGGCCGCCACGATGGCCAGCAGCAGCCGGGCGCACGCCTCGGCCTCGCGGCGGGCGGGCACGACCCGCGCGAGCTGGTCGCGGCGCGAGCGATAGAGCAGCCACACGGCGAGCCCGGCCAGCGCCAGCAGCGGCGCCCAGCGCAGCAGCCCGATCTCGCGGTCCAGCCACAGCGACGCCAGCCGGGGCAGCCGGTCGACGTAGCCCCAGGGCAGGTCGGGCAGCCCGCCCGTGGAGGCCGAGCGCGGCGTGAGCCCGCCGTAGAAGCGGTCGTTGACCGTGGCGTAGAACACGAGGGAGGCCGACAGCGCCTCGCCGGTGGCGATCGCCGCCAGGCGGCGGCGCTCGCGCAGCGCCCAGGTGACCAGCGCCCAGGCCACGGGCAGGCCGGGGATGACGTAGGACCAGCCCAGCCAGGGCAGGATCGCCAGCAGGAGCGCGCCGCCGAACACGTAGCGCCGCCGCGGCCGCTCGCGCACCGCCAGCGCGCACAGCGCGGCCCCGGCGAGAATGGGCGCCGCGGCCACGCCGGGCGCGATCAACGTCCCCGCCGCCAGCGCGGGCGGCGAGAGCCCGCAGGCCGCCGCGCCCGCGGTGGCCCACGGCTCGGGCACCATCCGCCGGGCCAGCGCCGCGGCGAGCACGAACGCGAGCGCCAGCAGCGCGGCCATCTCCGCCTGCACCGCGCGCGGCCCGCCGAGCGCGTAGGCCGGCGCGATCAGCAGCGCGAAGCCGACGCCGTGCGGCTCCACGAGCCGCCCGCCCACCACCCGGCCGTCGGTCTTCAGCGGGGTGGGTGGGGGATAAAAGTCCGCGTAGGCCCGGTCGCGATACTCGTCGCGCAGGTCGACGTCATGGTCGGAGACGATCGACTCGGCGGCCAGCAGGTGGTGCGGCTCGGCGCCGGCGTAGTCGAGCCCCGGCCGCTGCGGGATGCCGAGCGTCGCCGCGTAGGCGGCGACGAGCACGATCCACAGGCCGGCGAGCCTCACGCTCCCAGAGCGCGTGCGATCACCATCTGCTGGACCTCGTCGGTGCCCTCGCCGATGGTGAGGATCTTGGCGTCCCGGTAGAAGCGGCACACCGGGTACTCCTCGATGTAGCCGTAGCCGCCGTGGATCTGCACGGCCTCCTCCGCGCAGCGCACGGCCAGGCGCCCGGTCTTGAGCTTCGCCTGTGCGGCGGTCAGCGTGAAGTTCCTGCCGGCGTCCTTCAGGCGCGCGGCCTTGTAGACGAGCAGCCGCCCCGCCTCGATCTCCGTCGCCATGTCCGCCAGCTTGGCCTGGATGGCCTGGTACTTCGAGATCGGCTTGCCGAACGCCTTGCGCTCCTTCGCGTAGGCCAGCGCCTGGTCGAGCGCGCCCTGGGCGAGCCCGACGCCCATCGCCGCCACGCCGATCCGGCCGATGTCCAGCACCCGCAGGAACTGCTTGAAGCCGGCGCCGCGCGGGCCGAGCAGGTTCTCCTCCGGCACCCGGCAGTCGTCGAAGCTCAGCGGCCGCGTGTCGGACGCGTTCCAGCCCATCTTGCGGTACGGCTCGCCCTGCGTGTAGCCGGGCGTGCCGTTCGGGACGAGGAGGTTGGAGATCTCGTCGGGGTGGGTGGGATCGCCGGTTTTCGCGGTGATCGACACCACGCCGGAGATGTCCGTGCCGGAGTTGGTGATGAACTGCTTGGCGCCGTCGATCGCCCACTCGCCGTCCTGCAGTCGCGCGCGGGTGCGGACGTTGCCGGCGTCCGAGCCCGCCTCCGGCTCGGTCAGCCCGAACGCGCCGAGGACCTTGCCGGACGTCAGCCCGGGCAGCCACTCGCGCTTCTGCTCCTCGGAGCCGAACAGGTAGATCGGCTGCGTGCCCAGCGACGTGTGCGCGCACATCGTGATGGCCACCGAGGAGTCGACGCGGGTGAGCTCCTCGACCGCGAGCGCGTAGGCCAGCGTGTCCGCGCCCGCCCCGCCGTACTCCTCGGGGAACGGGATGCCCATCAGCCCCAGGTCGCCCAGCTTGCGCACGATCTCGTACGGGAACGAGTGCGTGCGGTCCAGCTCCTCGGCCACGGGCGCCACCTCGCCCTCCGCGAAGTCGCGCACGGTCCGGCGCAGCAGCTCGTGGTCGTCCGGCAGGTCGAAGTCCATCTGGCCATTGTGGCGACCCGGTGGTCGGTCGCGGCCGCGTGCCGGGGCCGGCGGTTACCGCGGCTGGGTAGGGGAGCGGTCCCTCCGGGCGGCGACGAGGGTCGCGTGTGTGCGAGTCTCGGACGGAACCGAAGGAATCGATCACGTTCGACCGGTACCAGCTTTGCTCAGGGAATCGGGCGTAAAGTTTGTCGAGCTGAGCCCGCCCAAAGTGACACGCGCCGCCGCGGGCGCCACGCGGACCG
>JAICUS010000325.1 GCA_025935735.1 Solirubrobacteraceae bacterium
CGGCGCGCGCAGCCCGCGGAAGCCGAGCGGAACGCGCGCCGGCAGCTTGACGAACACCTCGCCGGACACCACCGACACCGTCGCGTTGACGCCGGCGACGGGCCGGATCGTGGCCGGCGGCAGCAGGTCGCACGCGTCGCCCACGCCGTCGCGGTCGCCGTCCGCCTGGTCGGGGTTGGCGTCGCCCGGGCAGTTGTCGGCGGCGTCGGTGACGCCGTCGCCGTCCGCGTCGGGCAGCACGGTGAAGTCGAAGCGGGCGATCGAGCGCACATCAGAGGCGCCGTAGACGTCGGTGGCGAACACGCGGAACGTGTGCGCGCCCGCGGCGAGCGGCCCCGTGGTGAACGGGCTCGCGCAGGGCGCGAACGCCGCCGTGCTGTCGAGCGAGCACTGGAACGTCGTCGGGCTCACGTTCGACGTGAACGTGAGGGTGGCGGGGCGGCCCGCGGTGAGCGTCGTCGGGCCGCTGAGCACCGCCGTGTCGGGCTCGAAGGTGGGCGCGTAGGCGAGATCGTCGACGTCGAGCGCGCCCCGCCCGGGGATGTTGAAGTGGACGCTGGTGATCTCCGCGCCGTCGTTGTCGGCGAGCGACAGCGGAATCCAGTCGCGGGGCGGCGCGATCTGGATGCCGGGGATGGTCGTGGTGCAGCCGGCGGCCGTGCAGGCGGTGACGTTGAGCTGCTGGCCGCCGGACGGCATCCGGACGAAGAACTCGACCTGCCGCTGCGGGGCGGGCAGGTTGACGATGAGCTGGTCCGGCTGGCACACGGGGATGCTGAGGTACCGCCCGCCGTCGCGCCCACCCGACTCCGGAACCGACATCTCGCACGACGTCGGCGCCACGAACATGCCCTGCGGCAGCGACTGCGAGAAGTCGATCACCGTGGGCGGCGGGCCCATCGCGGACGCCGGCGCGGCGCGCGCGAGGCTCGCCAGCGCCGTCGCCGCGAGGACCCGGATCACCGCCCGTGGACCTTCGCGGTGAACAGCCGCGCGCGCACGAGCAGCGAGCGGCCGGCCCGCACCGTGGCGGTGGTCTGGTGGTTGATGTCGAGCACCCGCACGCGGCCCTTGCCGACGATCGTCCGGGTGCCGGCGCACAGGTCCTGGGTCGACCAGGTGGCGCGCGTGGCGGTGACGATCCCGGCGCCGCCGAGCACGCGGAAGACGCCCTTGGAGACCCGCGCGGTCAGGCTGCGGATCGGGTTGCGGGGCAGGCCCTTGATCGGCCCGGAGTCCGGCGTGCCCACGCAGGCGTGCGCCGCGCCCGGCGGCCCCTTGAGGGCCAGGTCGGTCGGGATGCGCCGGCGCGAGCCCTCGGCCAGCCGGCGCTGGCGGATGGCGAAGATCCCCGCCGACAGCGTGGCCGTCTGGGTCCGCCCGCCGCGGCCGATCCGCCGCCCGTCGACGGTGGACGTGAGCCGCAGCGTGCCGCGGCGCGCGTCGACCTCCGTGCCAACCGGCAGCGCCGCGACGCCCTTGAGCGGCACGAAGCCGGCGATCGGCGCCACTTGGGCGAGGTGACGAGCGGTCGAGGCGTGCGCGGGCAGCTTCACGAACACCTGGCCCGAGAGCACGCGGACGATGACGATGCGGCCGTCCACCGGCGGGTCGGTGCCGGCCGCGCCGACCTCGCAGGCGTCGCCCACGCCGTCATGGTCGGCGTCGGCCTGCGCCGGGTTCGCGTCCGCCGGGCAGTCGTCGGCCGCGTCGGGCACGCCGTCGCCGTCGGCATCCGGCAGCGGCGGGGCGGCCGTCGACGCCAGCGGCGTGAGGTCGACCGTCCAGGCGTACGTCGCCGGGGTGGCGTCCGTGCGGCCGAACGCGTCCACCGCCGCGACCCGCAGCGTGTGCGCGCCGGCCGCCAGCCCGCCAGCGGTGAACGGCGAGGAGCAGGACGCCGCCGCGCCGCCGTCGAGCGTGCAGACGAAGCCGCTCGCCGGCTGGTTGGCCGCGAAGGCGAACGTCGCGGCGGTCGAGCGCGAGAGCGCCGGCGGGCCGCTCACGATCTCGGTGTCCGGCTGCGGGTCGGGACTGAACGCCAGGTCGTCGACCACGAAGTCGTTGCCGGGGACGAACACCTCGCCGGTCTCGACGTCGACGGACTGCACCCCGGTGAAGATCCGCACGGAGCCGATCGTGGCCTGCCGGGCGGGATCGGCGACGGTCGCCCTGACGCCGAACGCGCTCGACCCGTCCTCGACCGTCGCCGTGGCGATCGGCGTGCCCTCGCCGGGCTGGCCCGGCCAGGCGCTCACATTGAGCTGGGTGGACCGCGGGTCCGTGTCGGAGAACGCGGGCTGGACCGTGGCCCACAGCGAGACGGCGCTCTGCGGCGTGTCGAAGACCACGTCGAGGTAGGAGCCGGCGCCGATGTCGAGCGACTGCAGGCTGTTGTGGCCCTGCGCGATCACCGCCGACGAGCAGAACGGCGCGAGTGCCCGCAGCTCGCTGCCGCAGTTGTAGGGAGACGTCCTCAGATGGAACGGCGCGCCGGGATAGGTCTCCTCAGCCGTCACGCCCTGGGGCTGGTCCTCGAACCCCAGCACGGTCGGCGGCGGCGCCATGGCGTGCGCCGGCGCGGCCAGCGCGAGCGCCGCCAGCGCCGCCGCGCCCAGCGCCCGGCTCAGCCGCACTTCTGGATCTTGTTGGTCTTGACGTGCAGGCACTGCGTGCGCTTGATGCCGATCCCGCCCGCCTTGACCGGCCAGCTGACCTGCTGCCCCGTGGCGCCGTAGCGGTACCGGCCCTTGCCCCGGCGGCCCATCGTCACGCGGATCTGCACCTTGGCGCCCTTGTTGATGCTGCGGCCCTCGAGCGTCTTGAACTCGACCGTCGAGTGCCTGGCGATCGTCGCCACCGTCCGGCAGCCGCCGCACTTGGCCTGCACCTTGGCGCCCTTCGGCACGTGGCCGACGATCAGCCGGGTGATCCGGATGCCGGTGCCGGTGGAGCCGAAGCTGATGATCGGCGAGACGTTGAGGGTCGGCGGGCAGCCGCCGAAGCCGCGCAGCCCGGGCGTCTTCTTGCACTTGTCGGGCTCGTCGTCGAGGACGCCGTCGCCGTCGGTGTCGGCGAAGAAGTCGAGCTCGAACTGCAGCGGGCCGCCGGCGATGACCCCGCCCGGCCCGGAGACGCCGCCGACCTGGACGGTGTAGGCCCGGCCCTTCTTGACCTCCTGGGGCAGGACCAGGTCCTCGGTCAGCCCCGCGGTGTCCTGGCAGCCCACCGTGCGCACGATCTTGGAGCTCTGCAGCGACCACTGGTAGACGGTCACGACGTTGTCGAAGCCGGCGGTCTTGATCTCCACGCCGCCGTTCACCGGGGGCCGGAAGTCCCACCACACCGTCTTGCCGAAGACCGTGCCGTTGCACGTCGTCGGCTCCGCGCCGGCGCCGCCGAGCGGCTGGCCGTCCGGCCCGGGGTTGAACAGGTCCGACTGGGTCGTGGCCTCGGTGGTGTCGACCTGATCCATCAATGTCGGCGGCAGCGGCGCGCCCTGCCCGTTCAATGCGGTCGACTCGAGGTAGTTGTCGTTCGCGGGCGGCGCGGCCAGCGCGGGGGCGGCCGTGGCGGTGAGCGCGGCCGCGACGGTCGCGGCGAGGAGCAGGCTGCGATGGGGCATCAGGCGAGACTCGAACACACTCGGCCCCGCCCCGCAAGGGCGACGGACCGACGTTCGGGTCACCACCGGATGCCGACGAGCACCGGCTCGGGCACCAACTCGACGCCGAACGTCTCGCGCACGCCCGCGGCGATCCCGCGGGCCAGCGCGACCAGCTCGGCCGTCGTCGCCCCGCCGCGGTTGACCAGCGCGAGCGTGTGCTTGCCGGAGATCCCCACCCGCCCGTCGCCGTGTCCGCGCCCGAACCCGGACCGCTCGATCAGCCAGGCGGCCGAGGTCTTGATCCGGCCGTCGGGCTCCGGGAACGCCGGCGGGTCGCCGGGCAGCGCGGCGAAGCGGTCGGGCGCGAGGATCGGGTTGGTGAAGAACGAGCCGGCGCTCACGGAGTCCGGGTCGGCGGGGTCGATGACCATGCCCTTGCCGCGGCGCAGCGCGAGCACGGCCTCGCGCACGTCGGCCAGCGGCGCGCGCCCGCCGATCGGCACGTCCAGCCGGCGGGCGAGCTCGGCGTAGCGGAGCGGCCCGGAGTCGCGCGACTCGCGCAGCCGGTAGCCGACGGCGAGCACGACGTGGCGGTCGCGGTGCTTGAACACGCTCGTGCGGTAGTCAAAGCCGCACTCCGCGGCGGCCATGGTCCGCACCTCGCCGGCCTCGCGGTCGTACACGCGCACCCACTCGACGGTCTCCGAGACGTCCTGGCCGTAGGCGCCGACGTTCTGGATCGGGGTGGCGCCCGCCGAGCCGGGGATGCCCGACAGGCACTCGAACCCCTGCAGGCCCTCGGCCACGCAGCGGGCGACCACCGGGTCCCAGTCCTCCCCCGCCGCGACGGTCAGGCGCTCGCCGTCTCGCTCGATCCCGCGCGTGCGCACGAGCACGACGGTCCCGGGCACGCCCTCGTCGGCGATCACCACGTTGGAGCCGCCGGCCAGGACCAGCGCGGCGCCGGCGCGGACGGCCTCGACGAGCTCGGCCTCGGTGCGCGCCTCGACGAGGCGGTCCGCGGGGCCGCCGAGTCGCAGCGTGGTGAGGTCCGCCAGGGGCGCCATGACGCTATAGGGTGACGGCCCCGTGGCACCCGTAGTCCTGCTGGCGGGGGGAACCGGCGGCGCGAAGCTGGCCCGCGGGCTGCTCGACGAGCTCGGCGACGAGCTGGTGGTGATCGCCAACACCGGCGACGACGTCGAGATCTACGGCGCCTACGTCTCCCCCGACCCCGACCTCGTGACGTTCTGGCTGGCCGACGCGATCGACGAGCGCGGCTGGGGCCTGGCCGGCGACACGTTCGCGGCGATGGACCAGCTGCGGGCGCTCGGCGACGACGTCTGGTTCAACCTGGGCGACCGCGACCTGGCGATCGGCCTGCACCGCGCCCGGCGGCTGGCCGAGGGCGCCCGGCTGACCGAGGCGATCGACGACCTGCGGTGCGCGTTCGCTGTCGACGCGCAGGTGCTGGTGGCCAGCGACGACCCCGTGCGCACGTGGGTCAAGACCGGCGGCGCGTGGCGGCCGTTCCAGGAGTTCATGATCCGCACGCGGGGCGCGGGCCCCGTGCAGGACGTGGCGTTCCGGCCGTTCTCCGGCGCCCGGCCGGCCCCGGAGGCGCTGGCGGCGCTGGCCGAGGCCCGCGCGGTGGTCATCGGCCCGTCCAACCCCGTCCTGTCGATCGACCCGATCCTCTCCGTGCTGCGCGACGCGGTCCGCGAGGCGCCCGCGCCGGTGATCGCGGTGTCGCCGCTCGTCGGCGGCCAGGTGCTCAAGGGCCCGACCGCCGTCTGCCTGGAGTGGGCGGGCCGGTCGTTGGACTCCGAGGGGATCGCCGACCACTATGCCGGGCTGATCGACGGCCTGGTGGCCGACCGGCGCGCCGACGAGATGCCCACGCTGGAGACCGACGTGGGGCTCGGCGACCCGGGCGCGCGCCGGCGCGTCGCCCGCGCCGTGCTCGACTTCGCCGCCGCGCTGACATAGTTCTCCACGCGATGCGGACCGCGGCCATCCTTCCCGTGAAGTCGTTCTCGCGCGCCAAGCAGCGGCTCGGCGACGCCCATCCCGACCGCCCGCGGCTGGCCGCGGCGATGGTCGGCGACGTGCTCGAGGCGCTGGGCGGCGTGGCCGGGCTCGCCGACCTGGTCGTGGTCACGGCCGAGCCCGCGGCCGCCGCGGCGGCGCGGGCGGCGGGCGCGCACGTCGTGCACGACCCGGAGGAGGCGGGGCAGTCGGCGGCGGCGGCGCTGGGGATCGCCGCGGCGCTGGAGCGCGGCGCGGAGCGCGTCCTGCTCGTCCCCGGCGACTGCCCGGCGCTCGACCCCGGCGAGGTGGCGCGGCTGCTGGACCGCAACGAGGGCGCGGTGATCGTGCCCGACCGTCACAGCACCGGCACCAACGCGCTGCTGCTGGCGCCGCCGGACGTGTTCGCGCCGGCGTTCGGGCCCGGCTCCTTCGCCCGCCACGCCGCCCGCGCCCGGGCCGCGGGAGCGGCGGTCAAGGTGTGCGAGCTGCCCTCGCTCGGCCTCGATGTCGACACCCCCGGCGACCTCGCCGCGCTGCGCGCCGCGCGCGCCGCCCGGGCCGGCCACGCCCCGCGCACCCGCGCGCTGCTCGCGGACGCCGTGCCGGCGGCGGCCGGACACTCATGATCGAGGTCACCGCCCTCCCCGGGCTGCCCGAGATCCGGCCGGGCGACGACCTGGCGGCGCTCATCGCCGCCGCGGCCGAGCGGGCCGGCGGCCTGCGCGGCGACGACGTCGTGGCCGTGGCGCACAAGGCGGTGTCCAAGGCCGAGGGCCGGGTGGTCCGGCTGGCGGACGTGGTGCCCGCCGCGCGGGCGCAGGCGCTCGCGCGCGAGCACGGCAAGGACCCGCGCCACCTCGAGGTCGTGCTCTCCGAGGCGGCGCAGCTCGTGCGCGCGGACGCCGGACGGATCATCTGCCGCACCCGGCACGGCTTCGTGTGCGCGAACGCGGGCGTCGACGCGTCCAACGCGGGTGGCGAGGACAGGCTGGTGCTGCTGCCGCTCGACCCCGACGCGTCGGCCCGGGCGCTGCGCGCCGCGCTGCCCGGCCGGCCGGCGGTGGTGATCACGGACTCCTTCGGCCGGGCCTGGCGCACGGGGCAGTGCGAGGTGGCGATCGGCGTGGCCGGGCTCGCACCGCTGGAGGACTGGCGCGGGCGGCCCGACACCGCCGGGCGGGAGATGCACGCCACCGTCATCGCCATCGCCGACGAGGCGGCGGCCGCCGCCGACCTCGCGCGTGCGAAGGACTCCCGCGAGCCGGCGGTGCGGCTGCGCGGCCTCGGGCGCCACGTCACCGCAGACGACG
>JAICUS010000894.1 GCA_025935735.1 Solirubrobacteraceae bacterium
GGTCGGCCAGGTAGGCCACGCGCGACGGGTCCTCGACGACGCCGTCGACCAGCTCCTCGTCGTCGAACGCCGCGCCGTTCTCGGTGATGTAGATGATCGGCGCGCCGTACTCGCGCCGCAGCCGGACGAGCACCTCGTACAACCCGTCCGCGTCGACCGGCCAGCCCATCGCGGTGCGCGGCGGCAGCGCCGGCACCGTCTCGGCCAGCAGCGGCGCGACGGACGGCGCGGAGCGCACGAGCGCCGGCGAGTAGTAGTTGACTCCGAGGAAGTCGAGCGGCCGCGCGGCCAGCTCGAGCCCCGACACGTCCAGCGCCCCGAAGCGGCGCGAGTAGTGCTCCAGCAGGTCGGCGGGATAGGCGCCGCGCAGCACCGGGTCCAGGAACCAGCGGTTCTGGAAGCCGTCCATCCGCTCAGCCGCCGCCACGTCCTCCTCGGCGTCCGTGGCCGGCCGCATCGGCGTCAGGTTCAGCGTAATCCCCACCGGCACCCCGGCGCGCGCGCCGGCCCGCACGGCGTCGACGGCCAGCCCGTGCGAGACGAGCAGGTGATGCGCCACCGTCAGCGCAGTCGGCCAGTCGCGCACGCCGGGCGCCGTGCCCCCCGTCGCGTGTCCGCGGAACGCGACTCCCCACGGCTCGTTGTGGGTGATCCAGCCCTCCACCAGGTCGCCGAGCTCGGCGGCCATGGCGGCGGCGTAGTCGGCGAAGCGGTCCGCGGTCTCCCGGACCGCCCAGCCGCCGGCCAGCTGCAGGGCCTGCGGCAGGTCCCAGTGATACAGCGTGGCCACCGGCTCGATCCCGCGGGCGAGCAGCCCCTCGACGAGCCGCCGATAGAACGCCACGCCGTGGTGGTTCAGTGGCCCGCGGCCTTCGGGCTGCACGCGCGGCCAGGCGATCGAGAACCGGTAGGACTCGATCCCCAGCCTCGCCATCAGGTCGAGGTCGTCCTCCCAGCGGTGGTAGTGGTCGCAGGCCACGTCGCCGCTGTCGCCGCCGGCCACGGCGCCGGGCAGCAGCGCGAAGCGGTCCCAGATCGACTCGCCGCGGCCGTCCTCGCGCACCGCGCCCTCGATCTGGTAGGCCGCGGTGGCCGCGCCGAAGCGGAAGCCCGCCGGCAGGCCGTCGACCGACACCGGCAGCGGGGCGGTGGCGCTCATCCCTTCACCGCCCCGGCCGTCAGCCCGCGCACGAGCCAGCGCTGGGTCGCGAAGAACGCGATCAGCACGGGAAGGGTGGAAACCACGCCGGCCGCCATCAGCTGGGCCGTCCTTTCCTGGTAGTTGCCGATGAAGTTGCGGATCCCGACCGGGATCGTCTCCGCGTTGTGCTGGGTCAGCGAGGCCACGAACAGCAGCTCGTCCCAGGCGAACAGGAACGCGTACACGAACGTGGCCACGAGCCCGGGGGCGGCGGCCGGCAGCACGATGCGCAGGAACGCGCCGAGCTGCGAGCAGCCGTCGACCATCGCCGCCTCCTCGAGGTCCCGCGGGATCGCGGCGAA
>JAICUS010000020.1 GCA_025935735.1 Solirubrobacteraceae bacterium
GAACCCGACCTGCAACGCGGCGCCCGCGCCGGCCGAGCCCGCCGCCGCGGCGCCGCCCGAGGCGGCCGCGGTCCCGCCGGAGGCCGCCGCGGTGGAGCCCAGGTGGGCCAGCAGCGTCTTCTTGAGCAGCAGCAGCGGCCCGACCGGGTACACGGCGGCGAGCGCCTTGTTGGTCGCCCGCAGCTGCTTGCGGAAGTACTGGCAGCGCTCGCAGGTGCGCAGGTGCCGGCGCACCGGGGCGCTCGTGCGGCGCAGGCCCTCGGCCACCTCGCCGAGCTCCAGCCGGACCTCCTCGCAGGAGAGCTGGCGCGCCTCGGCCGCCTCGGCGAGCGAGACGCGGGCGCGCACGAGCAGCGACTTCACCGATGGCACGGTGGTCTCCATCGCCTCGGCGATCTGCTCGTAGGACAGCGCGTCGATCTCGCGCAGCAGCAGCGCCGTGCGCTGGGTCTCCGGCAGGTCCTGCACGTCGGAGATCAGCAGCCGGAACTCCTCGCGCCGGTGCACCTTGTCGGCGGTCGTCAGCCCGCCCTCGGACAGGTGCACGTCCATCGAGTCCATCCCGACCGCCTGCGTGCGCCGCAGATGATTCAGAGACCGGTTGCGGGCGATCCGGTACAGCCACGGCCGCACGTTGATCTCGCGCTCGTCGGCCAGCATCGCGTTGAACGCGGCGGCGAACACCTCCTGGAGCACGTCCTCGGCGTCCTCGCGCGAGGAGAGCATGTGCCGGCAGAACGCCAGCAGCCGCGACTGGTAGCGCGCCACCAGCGCCTCGAAGGCGTGGTGGTTGCCGCGCCGCGTCAGCGCGATCAGCCGCTCGTCGGACTGCAGGCGCAGCAGCGGCGAGCGACCGTGGAGGCCGGCGACGCCGGCATGCGTGAGAGCGGAGGCTTCCAAGAGGACAAGAGGGAGTGGACCCATCCGGAGAACCGGCGGCGGATGGGGAAGTTGCGGCGAATCCAGCGTAGCGAGAGGGTTCGTGCGGACGGTCACTACGATCCGCTGCGGCCCGGGTGGCGGAACTGGTCAGACGCGATCGGCTTAAACCCGATTGTCCGCAAGGGCGTGTGGGTTCGACTCCCACCCCGGGCATCGGCTTCCGGGTCCGCACGCGGACCCGGGCGATGTCCCCCTGCTGACCTACGCGGCCGCGGCGGCCTTGCCCGCGCGGGCGCGGGTGAAGCCGTCGAGCACGGCGCCGGCCAGCCCGTCGCGGCCGGAGATCTTCAACGCGTCGATGGAGCCGTCCGGGCCGAGCGCCCGCACCCAGGCGGCGACGGTGCCGCGCACGGACGCCGCCGGCTGTGCGCCGCCGACCTCCGAGACCTCCACGCGCCCGGCCTTGAAGGTCACGAGATACTGGCGCTCGGGCGCTTCTTCCTCGGCCTCGACGATCAGCTCGACGGTGCCCTCGAGCCCCGGCGGCGGCTCGAGCACGCCGGGGGCGAGGCGGAAGATCGCGCCCACGTTGACGTCCTCGCCCGGCCGCGGCGCGCTCCACGTCCAGTCATAGCCCCAGCGGGCGAGCGCGCCCAGCACCGGGATGAGCTCGCGCGAGCGCTCGGTCAGCTCGTAGTCCACGCGCGGCGGCACCTCGCGGTAGCGCTGGCGGGTGAGCAGGCCGTCGGCCACCATGCGGTTCAGCCGCGAGCGCAGCTGCTCGGTGGAGATGCCGGGCAGGACGCGCTGGAGCTCGACGAACCGGCGCGGTCCGGCGGCAAGATCGCGGATGATGAGGAGCGTCCACTTGTCGCCCACGAGGTCCAGGGCCCGGGCGTCCGGCGACCACTGGTAGTAGGGATGACGCTTGGGTGGCGGGACAGGTGGGATAGGAGGGCTCCCCTGGGATGACCTGGACGATGCGGAGAATACCCGGTCCTGCGGCGAAAGGTTGCTGTTATCGACATTTGCGGCCGACTACTCGGCTGTGATCACGAGCGCAAGTTCCCGCCTCTTCGCGCGTTGTATGGCTGCGACGGGGGCAGTTGCTCTCGCGTCAGGGGAACGACACGAGACTGAGGATGTATCGCATGGGTGAGGTCATCAGGCTGGATGACCGCCGAGTACGGCGCAAGCCGGATGCGACGGTTGCGGGGGACGTGGCGAGCGGCGTACGCGCGGAGTTCTTCTTCGACCTCGCCTCGCCGTTCACGTACCTGGCGGCCGAGCGCGTCGACCGCGCGTTCGACGCGGTCACCTGGACGCCGGCCTGCTCGCGCACGCTGCGCTGCCGGGCGCTGCCGCCGCTGGGGGGCGACGCGCAGGCGATCGTCGACCTGGCCTCCGAGCGCGCCGCGGCGCTGCGGCTGCCGCTCGAGTGGCCGGAGCGCTGGCCCGCGCCCGCCGAGGCGGCGATGCGCGTGGCCCACTTCGCCGGGCTCGAGGGCCGCGGCGGCGCGTTCGTGCTGGCGGCGACCCGGCTGGCGTTCGCCGGCGGGTTCGACCTCGACGACCTCGAGATCCTCACCGAGGCGGCGGCCGCGGCCGGCCTGCCGCTGGACGACGCGCTGCGCGCGGCCCGCGAGGCCCGGCGCGACGGCGCCATGGAGGCGGCCGCCAAGCGGCTGCTGGGCGCGGGGGCCGACCGGCTGCCCGCGCTGTGCATCGAGCGCGGCGTGTTCTGGGGCGAGGACCGCGTCGGCGACGCGGTGGCCACCGCGCGCCTGGCCGCGGCGGCCCGCGCTTAGGGGTGCCCGACCGGCGGTGCCGCCCGCCGAGCGGCAATGCGACACGCCGCCGTCGGGTGGGCCCCCAGGGGATCTCCCTAGGGCGAGACCAGCCCGGCCAGGATCTGCGAGTCGAGCGCCTCGCGCGGCTCGCCGGACTCGTCGCGCGGCGGGCTGAGGATCGGGTCGTCGCGGTCGGCCTCGGCCAGCAGCAGGTCGAGGTCCGCGTCGGCGATGGTGGTGGTCTTGGGCTCGGGCACGGCGTCCGTCCTTTCCTCGGCTCCACGGGCGACGCTAGACCCACGCGCGCGTGCGGTCAGCCCCGGCGGGCGGCGCGACCCCCCAGGCGGGGGGATAGATTCCCGCGACCATGAGCACCGAGGACCAGCCCGAGCGCCGCCACGGCGGGCGGCTGATCGCCCGCCGCCTGAAGGCGCACGGGGTCAGCCGGCTGTTCACGCTGTCCGGCGGCCACCTGTTCTCGATCTACGAGGGGTGCCGCGCCGAGGGCATCGAGATCGTCGACACCCGCCACGAGGCGACCGCGGCGTTCGCCGCCGAGGGCTGGGCGAAGGTCACCCGCGAGCCCGGCGTCGCCGCCCTGACGGCCGGCCCGGGCGTGACCAACGGGATGAGCGCGATGGCGTCCGCGCTGCAGAACCACTCGCCGATGATCGTGCTCGGCGGCCGCGCGCCCGCGATGCGCTGGGGCCAGGGCTCGCTGCAGGAGATCGACCACGTGCCGTTCGTGCGCCCGGTGGTCAAGCTGGCGGCGACCGCGGGGGCGACGCTGGAGATCCCCGGGCTGGTGGACGAGGCGTTCGCCGTGGCCCGCCGGCCGCACACCGGCCCGGTGTTCCTCGACTTCCCGCTCGACATCGTGTTCATGGAGGCGGACGCGGTCGAGGTCGGCGAGGTGCCGGCGCCGCGCGCGCCGCAGGCCGACGGCGAGGACCTCGAGCGGGCGATCGCGCTGCTCGACGACGCCGAGCGCCCGGTGATCATGGCCGGCACGAACCTCTACTGGGGGCGCGGCGAGGACGCGCTGCGCGAGCTGGCCGAGGCGCGCGGGATCCCGGTGTTCCTCAACGGGCTCGCCCGCGGCTGCCTGCCGGCCGACCACGAGCTGTTCTTCGCCCGCGCGCGCTCGACCGCGCTCAAGGGCGCCGACGTGGCGCTGGTGGTCGGGGTGCCGATGGACTTCCGGCTGGGGTTCGGCGGCGCGTTCGGGGAGGAGACGGAGATCGTGGCGATCGACTCCGCCGAGCCGGAGCGCGAGCACCCGCGGGCGGTGGCGGCCGAGCTCTACGGCGACCTGACGGCGACGCTGCGGGCGCTGGCGGAGGGCGGCGGCGCTGCGGGCACCTCCGGCTGGGTGTCCCAGCTGCGCGGCGTCGAGACCGAGAAGCGGGAGGCCGAGCGCGAGCAGCTCGCCGACCCGCGCGCGCCGCTGCACCCGATGCGCGTCTACGGCGAGCTCGCGCAGGTGCTCGACCGCGACGCGATCGTGATCGGCGACGGCGGCGACTTCGTCTCGTTCGCGGGGCGCGTGGTCGACTCCTACCGCCCGGGCTGCTGGCTGGACCCCGGCCCGTACGGCTGCCTCGGCTCGGGCCCGGGCTACGCGCTGGCGGCCAAGCTGGCGCACCCGGACCGCCAGGTCGTGCTGCTGCTGGGCGACGGCGCGTTCGGCTTCTCCGGGCTGGAGTACGACACGCTCGCCCGCCACGGTGTGGCGGTCGTGGGCGTGATGGGCAACAACGGCATCTGGGCGCTGGAGAAGCACCCGATGGAGTTCCTCTACCAGGGCTGGTCGGTGGCGGCCGACCTGCGGCCGGAGACGCCCTACGAGCAGGTGGTCGAGGCGCTCGGCGGCCACGGCGAGCTGGTGCGCGCGCCGGACGAGCTGCGGCCGGCGCTGGAGCGCGCGTTCGCGTCCGGCAAGCCGTCGCTGGTGAACGTGCTCACCGATCCGTCCGTCGCGTACCCGCGCAGCGCCAACCTGGCCTGATGGCCTGACCCCGCCCCCGTCCCCCTCAGAGGGCTTAAGAGAAGCCGCCCGCGGCGGGGGCGGGCGGCTTCGAGTTGGCCCCGTCAGGACGGGCAGGGGTACGTGCCTTGATGGGGCCTATTGGATGGTCCAGGCGGCGGGAGGCGCCGATGATGCGGCATCGCCCGGACCTATGTGCCGGTGGACGGCGGCGGGAGGCACGACCGCCCTTCCGACAGGCCGGATTCAACACCTGAAGGGATCGCCGCAGCAATCGAACAGATGTCCATCATCGGACATTCTCAGCTTCGAGGGCCACGCCCCAGAGGATGTCGTGCTCCGATGCCTCGACCCGATCGAGGCCGAAGAAGTCCAGCACTTCCAGGAGAATCGCGATCCCGGCGACGATGACCGGCGCCCGGTCGGGGTCCAATCCGCGGATCTCCCGCCGGCGCGCCAAGGGCACCGAGGCGGTGCGCTCGAGCAGCCCGCGCAGGGCGTCCGCGGTCAGCACGTGCCCCTCCACCCGCGCGGCGTCATAGCGCTCGAGCTCCAGATCCATCGCCGCGCACTGCGTCGCCGTCCCCGCCACGGCCACCGCCGTCCCCAACCTAAAGGGGACTGTCCCCTTTAGGTCGGGTGCGGCGCCGGATCCCGCTCTGCCGGCGGCTTTCCACGCTTCGGGGACTGTCCCCTTAAGGTTCTCGCGGACGTCGGTGGCGAGGGCTTGGAGCTGGTCGGCGGGGGGCGGGTCGTCGTGGAGATGGCGCTCGCTGTGGCGGACGACGCCGTTCTGGGTGGAGACGTGCTCGTGCGGGCCCTTGACGAGCTCGGTCGAGCCGCCGCCGACGTCGATGACCAGCAGGTCGGGGTCGCCGCGGCCCGCGCTGGCGCCGAGGAAGGTCAGCCGGGCCTCCTCGTCGCCGGTCAGCGTGCGGGCGTCGAGGCCGTAGTCCTCGACGCGCCGGGTGAACTTGGCGCCGTTGCCGGCGTCGCGCACGGCCGAGGTGAGCACGGCACGCCGGCGCTCGCACGTATGCCGCGAAATGGCCTCCGCGTAATCGCCGAGCACGTCGAGCACGCGCGCCTGCGCTGCGTCGGACAGGCGGCCCGAGCGGTCGACGCCCTCGCCCAGCCGCGTGACGACCGAGCGGCGGTCGAGCTCGGTCACCGCGCCGTCGCGGACGTCGGCGATCAGCAGCCGGGTCGAGTTGGTCCCGACGTCGACGACCGCGACCCTCACGCCGCGGGGTGGGGCATCGGCCGGCCGGCCAGCGCGGCGAGCAGGTTGTCGGCCGCCATGTCGGCCATGCGCGAGCGCGTGCGCACGGTGGCCGAGCCGATGTGGGGCACGACGAGCAGGTTCGGCGCGTCCAGCAGCGGGTCGTCGGCGGGCAGCGGCTCGGGATCCGTCACGTCGAGCGCGGCGCCGGCGATCGTGAGGTCGTGCAGCGCCGCCCGCAGCGCGGCCTGGTCGACCACGCCGCCGCGCGCGGTGTTGACCAGGAACGCGGTCGGCTTCATCCGCGCGAGGGCGCGCGCGTCGATCAGGTGGCGGGTGGCCGGGGTGAGCGGCACGTGCAGCGAGACGAAGTCGGCGCGCGCGAGCAGCTCGTCCAGCGGCAGGCCGGACGAGCGCGAGCTGTCCAGCACCTCCATCCCGAAGCCCTCGGCCCGGCGGGCGACCGCGTCGCCGATCCGCCCACGGCCGACGATCCCGAGCGTCGCCCCGGACACGTCGGCGCCCAGCCCATGCGCCGGCTGCCACGGCGCCCACCGGCCCTCGCGTACCTCGCGCTCGCCCTCCGGCAGCCGCCGGGCGAGCGCCAGCAGCAGCGCGAAGGCCAGGTCCGCCGTCGCGTCGGTGAGCACGCCGGGCGTGGAGCCGACCGGGATGCCGCGCGCAGCTGCCGCCTCGAGGTCGATGTTGTCGGTGCCGACCGCGAGGTTGGCGATCGCCTTCAGCCGCGGCGCGGCGTCGAGCAGCGCCTCGTCGACGCGCTCGGTGAGCATGGTCAGCAGCGCGTCGGCGTCGCGGGCCGCCTCGCGCAGGGCGTCCGCCGGCGGCGGGGTCGGCTCCGGCCAGACGTCCACCTCGTGCTCGGCCTCGAGGCGGTCGAGCGCGGGGAACGGCAGCGCGCGGGTGACGAAGATCCGGGCCACGCCCCGGGATCATGGCGGCTCGACCCCGAGCATTGCCCCACGGGCGGCCATCGCGCGGTTAGCCTTGCGCCCCATGACCCCGCGCTCGCTCCTCCGCCCCGCCGCCGCCCTGCTCGCGGCCGGCGCGCTCGCCGCCTCGCTGACCGGCGTCGCGCTCGCCTCCAATGGCATCACGCCGCTGTCGCCCAAGAGCGGCCAGACGGTGCCGTCGGGCAAGGCGCCGACCTTCAAGATGCGGGTGAGCGGCAAGGGGTCGGTGTGGGTGCTCGTCTGCAAGTCGGCCAAGCGCCACAAGGACGGGACGATCTGCGACAAGGAGAGCATCGGCCGCGCGCACAAGCACGGCGGCGTGTTCACCTACAAGCCGAAGTTCTTCAACTTCCCCGGGTTCTGGATGGTCACCCCGGGCACCTACTACTGGCAGGCCTACCGGATCGACTGCACGACGAACCTGAACGATTGCAAGAAGGAGAGCAAGGTCACCCGCTTCAAGGTGGGGTGAAGCCGGTCCACATCGGCTGCTCGGGCTGGAACTACCAGGACTGGCGCGAGCGCTTCTACCCGCGCGGGCTGCCGGCGCGCCGGTGGCTCGCGCACTACGCCGAGCACTTCGGGACCGTCGAGGTCAACAGCACCTTCTACCGGCTGGCCAAGCCGGCGGCGGTGGCCAACTGGGTGGCCGAGACGCCGCCGGACTTCGTCTTCGCCGTCAAGGCCAGCCAGTACATGACGCACATGAAGCGGCTGACGGACCTGCGGCCGGGCATGGAGCGCTTCTATGAGGCGATCGCGCCGCTGGCCGAGTCGCCCAAGCTCGGCCCGGTGCTGTGGCAGCTGCCGGAGCGCTTCACGCGCGACGAGGACCGGCTCGCCGGCGCGCTGGAGATCCTGCCGCCGGGCCGGCACTGCTTCGAGTTCCGCCACGAGTCGTGGTTCACCGCCGACGTGCTCGAGCTGCTGCGGGCGTACGGCGTCGCGTTGGCTTACGGCGACCACCCGGAGCGCCCGTTCGTCCCGCTCGAGCTGACCGCGGACTGGACGTTCCTGCGCTTCCACTTCGGCCACCGCGGCCGGCGCGGCAACTACTCGGCCACCGAGCTCGACGAGTGGGCCGAGCGGGTGCGCGACCTGCGCGAGCGCGTCGAGGTGTTCGCCTACTTCAACAACGACTGGGAGGCGTTCGCCATCCACAACGCGCTGGGACTGAAGGAGCGGCTTCAGCGCTTCGGCGGCAGCGACCGCGCGTAGGCCACGCCCCGCCGCACCCACGGCTCGAGCTCGCCCCCGCCGCGGACGCCGTCCGCGGCGACGCGCAGCCACCCGTCCATCTGACGGCCGCGCATCTCCATCCGCGACGCGTGCGGCTGCTCGATGAGCGCGTCGGTCTCGTCCGGGTCGACGCGCACGAGCAGCCCGCCCTGCCCGCTCGCCGCGACCGCCATGTTCCCGCCGACCATGAAGCCGAGCCCGCCGAACATCCGCTTCTCGGTCACGGCCTGCTCGTCGGCGACCAGCTCGCGGATGCGCTCGGCGAGTTCCTCGTCGTAGGCCACGCGGGTGGTCTATCAGAGCCGAGTGGTGTGCTCCGCGATCGCCCGGACGATGCGCTCGTGGTCGGCGCGGTCGACGCCGTGGCCGGCGCCGTCGAGCAGGAGCAGGCGGGCGCCGGGGATCCGCCGCGCGAGCGCCTCGCCGTGCGCCGGCGGGAACATCGGATCGGCCGTGCCATGGATGACGAGAGTTGGCGCGCGGATGCTCGCCAGCGGCGCGCGCGGGCGGCCGTCGTCCGGGATCGCGTCGTGGTTGCGCGCCGCCCGGAAGTCGCGGGCGCGCTCCACGTCGCGCCGGACCAGCGCCGCGTCGAACTCCCGCCGCGGGCCCGCCAGCATCCGCGCGTAGTCGGCCACGTAGGCGATCACCGACTCCGGGTCGTCGCGGTCGACCGTCGCGGTGGCGAAGAAGCGCCCGAACGCCGGTGCCGGGGGCGGGAGCTCCTCGCCGCCGGGCAGCGCCGGCGAGGTGCTGATGAGGACGAGCGAGCGGACGCGCTCCGGGAAGTCGAGCGCGAGCAGCTGGGCGAGCGCCCCGCCGGCCGAGGCGCCGGCGACGTGCGCGGCGGCGATCCCGTACGCGTCCAGCACGCCGGCGGCGTCGGCCACCAGGTCGCCGTTCGCGTACCCCGGCTGCCCGGGCGCGTAGGCGATCGAGCGGCCGGTGTCGCGGTGGTCGTAGCGGACCACGTAGCGGTCCTGGCCGGCGAGCGCGCGGCAGAAGCCCTCCTCCCACCAGAGCATCGATGCGCCCAGGCCCGCGATCAGCAGCACCGCCGGGTCGGCCGGGTCGCCGAACGCCTCCGTGCACAGCTCGACGCCATTCGCCTCGATCATCCGCTCGCCCATACGCGTAAGTGATACCTTACCGTGAGTGCCGACTTACCCAGTTGACGCCTGGACCGCGCTCGGCGACCCGACCCGCCGGGACATCTTCGAGCGGATCGTGGAGCGGCCGCAGGCGGTGGTCGAGCTGGCGCGCGAGCTGCCGGTCAGCCGGCCCGCCGTCTCGCAGCACCTGCGGGTGCTCAAGCAGGCGGGGCTGGTGGCGGACACGCCGCAGGGCAACCGGCGCATCTACCGGGCGGACCCGGACGGCCTGGCCGCGCTGCGCGGCCAGCTCGACCGGTTCTGGAGCCGGGCCCTGGCGAACTACAAGGCGATCCTCGAGGAGGACGGATGAGCACCCACGCAGAGCAGACGTCGATCCGGCACTCGGTGGTGGTGGAGGCGCCGCAGGAGCGCGCATTCCGCGTGTTCGCCGAGCGGTTCGACCGGATCAAGCCGCGCGAGCACAACCTGCTCGGCGTGGACATCGCCGAGTCGGTGTTCGAGCCCCGCGCCGGCGGGCGGGTCTATGACCGCGGCGTCGACGGCAGCGAGTGCCAGTGGGCGCGCGTGCTCGCCTACGAGCCGCCGGAGCGCCTCGTGTTCACCTGGGACATCAGCCCGCGCTGGCAGATCGAGAGCGATCCGGAGCACGCCAGCGAGGTCGAGGTCCGCTTCGTCCCCGAGACCCCCGAGCGCACCCGCGTCGAGCTCGAGCACCGCCACCTCGACCGCCACGGCGACGGCTGGGAGGCCCTGCGCCCCGCCCTCGACGGCGACCAGGGCTGGCCGCTCTACCTCGGCCGCTACGTGGAGCAGGTGCCGGCCGCGGCATGAGCGGAGCGCCTCGGCGGCGGCCGGTATTGCGACCGGCCGTCAGCCGGGCGTGAGCTCGCCGCGCAGCAGCGAGTACATCACGACGGCGCACGAAAAAGGCCGCCCGGCGGGCGGCCTCTCCAGAGCGGGGGCGGGATTCGACCCCGCGACCTTCGGGTTATGAGCCCGACGCGCGCCCTGACTGCTCCACCCCGCGGCGCAGGCCGACATTCTAACACCGCGTCGCGGGGCTGCAAAGCTCAGCGGACGACGCGGAAGGAGCCCCGCATGAACGGGTGGATGCGGCAGAAGTACGTGTAGGTACCGGGCTTCAGGCTCTTGGGCGTCGACCAGGTGTTGCGGTCCGCGGACGGCGGGCCGCCGTAGCCGAGCTCGCCGGAGTCGAACGTGACGCGGCCGTTGGCCAGCGGGTAGGCGATCCCCGTTGAGGCGGTGCACGGCGCCCGGCACGCGGTGATCGTGTGGTAGGCGGACAGCCGCGCCGAGATCGACTTCGTGGCGTCGAGGTTCGTGAACGTGATGGCGTGGCCGGCCCGGACCACCGGCGGGCGCCCGGCGGGGCCCGTGGCGGCGAAGTCGCCCCGGCCGTAGATGAAGCCGGCGATCGAGATCTTGCGGGCGAACGGGCCGGCGGCCAGCGAGCGGGCGTCCGGCAGGCTCGTGGAACGGCCGCCGTGGTGGCGGTTCTCCGCGAGGTGGCCGTGGGTGAGCTCGCCGTGCCAGTCGACGTGGCCGCTGAACGGGTCGACCGCGCCGGGCTGGATGCCGTCGGCGTAGTACACGACGTCGATCCCCATCGACTCATACCAGGACGCGCGGCGGGTGTCATAGGTCGTCGACAGCCGCATCACGTCGCCACGGTGCAGCGCCACCCGCCAGTCCGGCTTGGTGGCGGTCATGGCGACGTCCCACGACACGGCCCCGGCCGGCTCGAAGTACTTGGCCTGCGAGCGGAAGAGCATCCGGCGCTGCCCGGCGCGCGTGGCCGTCAGGTCGTTCCACAGCCCGCCGGGGTGCAGGTGGCCGGCCGTGGCGACGAGCGTGACGTCGCCGGGGACGTGCCACTGGTGCGCCGGGCCGATCGCCGCCCGGGCGGCCCCGCGCGCGTCGTCGGGGAACGTGTAGCGGCCGTGGCGGCCGCTCCCGCGCAGCGCGTCGAACACCGGGTACAGCCGGAAGCCGGCGACGTCCATCCACTGCGGGTGGACCGGGGTCAGCGACGCCGGCGCGGGCACGAAGTCGATGTCGTAGGTGATGTAGACCTTCGCCGGCGTGGCCGTGAGGTCGTGGATCATGTAATTGAGCAGCCAGGTGTCGCTCGGCGCGTATGGCAGCCCGTAGCCCTGCGGCAGCTGGAGGATCGTCTTCTCCTCGCCGACCGCGAAGAACGGCCGGCCGTTTGACAGCCAGACGCCGTGGTGGAGGTGGATGACGTCCACGCGCGGGATCTTGTGGCTGCCGGCGTAGACCAGGTTGGGCTGGATCCGCGTGATGAAGCCGGGGACCTGTGGGCGCTGGGTGTCCAGGTCGGTCTGGATGCTGTTCTGCCCCGGCGCGATCGACAGCGGCCCGAACTCGTAGTGCAGGTGCTGGACGCCGGGATACTCGGCCCGCGGCAGCACGCGGGCGATGTGCGCGCCGGGCAGGGCCGCCTGCGCGGGGGCCGCGCCGGCCGCGAGCCAGACGCAGGCCGCCAGCGCGGCGCGGCGGAGGCTCGTCAGAGGTCCTCGCGGCGGCGGCGGTACTCCTCGTTCTGCCGCCGCTCGCCGCGGCCGATGATCACCGCGTAGGCGATCAGCCCCTGGACGAGCAGCGGGAACAGGATCAGCCACAGCGCGATGGCCACGATCGTGACCTGCAGCGCGTAGTCGGCGAGGAGCAGCATCGTCTCCGGCACGTTAGCCGATCCGCCCGCGCGAGGGCGTGGCATCATTGCTCTGAGATGAGCGACATCGAGCGCCGCCGGGGCTCCCGGCCCAACCGTCAGCAGCGCGTCGACCGCGCCTACCGCCTCACGCTCGCCACCGGCGCCCTGGGCGTCATCGGCATCGCGGGCCTGGTGCTGGCGATCGTCGGCATCATCGGCGCCGGCTGGCCGATCCTGGCGCTGGTGCTGGCGGCGATCTGCTTCATGCTGCTGCGCCGCGCCGTGAACTGAGCGCCGCGACCCCCGTGATCAGCCCGAGCGCGGCGACGATCAGCGCCGTGATCGCCAGGCCGTTCGACGAGCCGTCCGACGGCTTCGCCGGTGTGGCCGTCGCGGCGGGCGCGACCGCCGTGCCGCCGGCCGCGGTGACCTGCACCGTGGGCGCCGGCGTGTCGGAGCCCGCGGGCCCGATCCAGCGCACGACGGTGCCGTTGCTGTAGGTCTGCAGCGCCTTGAAGGTCAGCGTGTCGCCCGCCTTGCCGGGGACCTGGACCGACAGCCCGAAGTCCTGGAACGCGCCGGGCGGGATCCCGTCGGCGGTTCTGTCGGCCGTCCACGTGATGCGGCTGACGGCCTCGGTGACCGCGCCGTCGTCGGTCTGGATCGGCTTGGCCAGCTTCGCCTTGGTCACCTTGACGCTCCAGCCGGGGACCTTCTGGTAGGACGCCTCGGCGAAGCCCGGCGGGAACTTCACGTCGACCTTGGTGGTGTCCGCGTCGTCGCGCTCGTTGGGCACGCGCACGTCGAGCCGGACGAAGCCGCCGGCCGGCGCCTGCTTGGGCTGCACGGTGACGTGCGCCTCGGCGGCGGCGGGGGCGGCGAGCAGGGCGGCGGCGAGCGCGGTGCTCGCGAGCAGGGTGTTTCGCATGGGTGGGTTCCTCAGTGAATGGGGACGGAGAAGTGCGTCACGTACTCGTCGAAGTCCGACACCCGGTCGGTCAGCGTGACCTTCCAGTCGCCGGCGGCGCCGAACGTCGCGCCCTCGATGACGTAGTGGCCGGGGCCGGCCACGTGCGGGGTGAGCGGCAGCGGCGCGATGCCGTGGCTCGGCAGCGCGGCGGTGACCCTGAGCTCCTTGGTGCGGGTGAACGGCGCGCCGGTGCGACGGTCGAACAGGTACAGGTGCGCCTCGTTGGCGCCGGCCTTGGCCGGGTCGACGGTCACCTCGGCCCGGATCGGCCCGAGGAGCACATCCTGGGCGAACGGGCCGGACGACGCGGCGATCGACGGCGCGTAGCCCGACAGGGCGCCGGTCGCGGCGAGCGCGCCGATGCCCAGCGCCAGCTCCCGCCGCAGCGCGCGCCGCAGCAGCAGCCCGGCCCGGCCCGGCGAGTCGGCGGCGCGCAGCGCGGGCAGGTTGCGCGCGCGGTTGGCGTACCCCAGCGCGGCGATGCCCACGGCCAGGACGACCTTGATCAGCACCGCCCGGCCGAACCCCGTGTCGACGAGGTGGGGGAACGTCCGGACCTCGACGATCGCCTGCGCGACGCCGGTCAGCAGCAGCACCGGCAGCGCGACCGTGGCCAGCGCCGAGAACCGCCCGACCACCGTGGCCAGCAGCGGGGCGCGCTCGGCGTCCGGCACGCTCCGGGTGGCCGTCCGCAGCGCGAGCACCAGCACGGCGACCCCGCCGAGCCATGCGCTCACCGCGAGCACGTGCAGGATGTTCGCCGGCGCCATCACCGCCACCGGCGGCTGCTCGGTCCCGTGGCCGCCGAACGCCGGCAGCAGCGCGAGCGCCAGCAGCGGGACGGCGACGAGGGCGAGGCCGCGGTCGGGCCCGCGCACGGGCGCGGAGACCGGCGGCGCGGGCGGGCGCGCGAGGACGGCGACGCCCCGCGACGCCTCGCCTGCGCCGACCGGCACCGGCGGGCCGCCGCTGCGGTCGGCGACGGCGTCGCCCTCGCGCGGCGGCTCGTCGCCACCGGCGTCCGGCGGCTGCGGAGGGGCGTCCGCCGCCGGCCCGCCGCGCAGGATCAGCAGCCCGCCGGCCACCAGCCAGGCGGCGAAGCCGAGCCCCCAGACGGTGCCGAACCGCGTCTCGAGCGTCTGGCGGATGTCGCTCCAGTGCAGCGCCGACCAGAAGGAGGCCCCGAGGCCGGTCGCGGCCTCCAGCACCACGGCCGCCGCCGCGGACGCGAGCCCCGCGAGGACCGCGACGGAGAGCAGGCGGTTGGTGCGGAGGCGGAACGGGACCGCGGCCGCGGGCCAGCGCCCGCGCGCCGGCGCCCAGCAGAACGCGAGGAAGATCACGGTGCCCAGCCCGAGCGCGATCGCGCCGTACTGGACGGCGCGGGCCACGGCCTGCGCCGTGCTGGTGACCTGGCCCGTGCCCGAGCCGGCCAGGAGCTGGTCGACCGTCTCGGCCGGCCCGGCGGCGGCGCCGATCGTGAACACGAAGCCGCTCGACACCGGGTGGCCGTCGGCCGAGATCACGCGGTAGGTGGCCGTGTAGGCGCCGCGGCCCAGGCCGGGCTTCAGGCGCACGGCGACGACGTTGCCGCGGCCGCCGGGGTGGAACGCGGCGCCGGCCTGCACGGCGCGCCCGTGCGCGTCGAACACGCGCAGCGCGCCGAAGCTCGCCTCCACCGACTCGTCGAAGCGGAAGCGGACCTCGGACGGCGCCTGCCCGAGCTTGGCCCCGCGCGCGGGCGCGGTGCCCTCGAGCGTGGCGTGCGCCGAGGCCGCCGCCGGCACCAAGAGCAGCCCGGCGACCGCGAGCGCGACGGCGCGTCTCACCATGCCTCCACGACCTTCTCGGGCGCCTCGGCGCGCCGCCGGCGGACGGCGAACACGGCGAGCGAGAGCACGATCATCAGCGCCGCGAAGGCGAAGATCGCCCCGAGCGGCAGCGACGCCCCGGGCAGCGGCACCCAGGTCAGCGTGCCCGTGATCGCGCCGCGCCGTCCGTTGACCGAGATCGGCACGGTCCAGTCGTCGATCTTCTGCCGCCGGTCCTGGCGCTTCAGCCCCGGCGGATTCGATTGGCTCATCCAGTGGATGCGATGGTCGTGCCAGTCGTAGCGGCCGTCGCGGCCGACGACCTTCCACTTCGGCTGGGACGCGAGCCCCTTGGGCACGGTGACCTGGCCGTAGCGGTCGACGTTGAGGTAGTAGGCCTGCGAGTTCGTGTTGACCTGGACCGTGCCGTCGCCGAGCGAGCGGACGTACGGCTTGCCCTGGTAGTCCATGACCGTGACCGTCCGGCCACTGGTGTTGTGCAGCGCCAGGCGGTCGTCGTAGTTGAGCACCGACAGCGACAGACCGGGTACGGCGGGCGTGACCCGCTTGACGACCGATCGGTAGTGCGGATTGCCCTGGTGGGCGAGCGCGGCGGGCGCGCCGAGCAACAGCGCGGCCACGCCGGCGAGGCAGGCGAGGGTCCGCAAGGGCGGCCTCCTATGAAATCTCGAGCGTGTGTGCGTATTGCGCGCCGGGCGGCGCGCGCGGCGGTGGGTCAGGCGAGCGACGGCGCGAGAGGC
This sequence comes from Solirubrobacteraceae bacterium, assembly GCA_025935735.1. The sequence continues at coordinate 15,447 of JAICUS010000020.1, forward strand.
GGGCCGCGCTCGAGCCCGACGCTGCGCTCGAGCAGTGAGGCGAGGGGGCGCTCGGGCAGCGCGGCCCAGCGCCGGGGGAGGGGGCGCAGGCGCGGGGCGGCGCGGCGGGCACGGCGGGCGAGGATGGCCTCCTCGCCGATGAACCGGCCGCTCAGCAGCAGCCCGAGCAGCAGCAGGAACGGCGCGGCGTACAGGGCGAGCTGCGAGACGCCGGTCAGCCCCTGCATCGCCATGACCACGAGCGTCACGCAGCCCAGCAGGGCCAGGAGTGCTCGCTGGGCGCGCATGCGCCGACAAGCGTAGACGCTGACGAACCTTGGGTACAGTGCCCGAATGGTCTCCCGTCGCGTTGCCATTCCCTTGGCGGTCGCCGCGCTGACCGCTGCCGCCTGTGGCGGCGGCAGCAGCAGCGGCGACAACGGTGGCGGCTCGAGCGGAGGAGGCGGCGGCGGCAGCCAGGCCAACAGCGCCGGCGCCAAGGTCTTCGCCGACGCCGGCTGCAAGAACTGCCACACGCTCAAGGCCGCCGGCGCCAACGGCACGGTCGGCCCGAACCTCGATCAGCTGCAGCCGAGCGCCGCGCTCGTGTCCAAGCAGGTGCGCAACGGCGGCGGCGTGATGCCCTCGTTCAAGGGCAAGCTCAGCCCGAAGCAGATCCAGGACGTGGCCGACTACGTGTCCGGCGTGGCCGGCAAGAGCTAGCGCCTAGCGGCGCACGCGGCCGATCCGGCCCTCGTCGCCGGCCACGTACCAGACGTCGCCGTCAGGGCCGAACGCCAGGGCGTCCGGGTGGCTGCGCAGCCGCAGCTCGCGCCCGAGGCTCCCGTCGCGCCGCAGCACGAGCAGCGAGCGGGCGGAGTGCTGGGCGATCACCAGGCGCCCGCGCGGGCCCGCGAGCAGCGCCAGCGGGTCGGCGTTGGCGGCCAGCGGGAACCGCTGCGTGACCACCCCGCCGGCGGTCATGCGGGCGATCGTGTCCGTGTTGCGCTCGGAGAACCACAGCGCGCCGTCGGCGCCGGCCACGATCGGGCCGGGGAGCGCACCCGCGGCCAGCGGGAACTCGGTCACCTCGCCGGCGGTGGTGATGCGGCCGACCTTGTCGCCGCGCTGCTGGGTGAACCACAGCGCGCCGTCCGGGCCGGCCGCGATGTCCCCGGCGAACGCGTCGGTCGTGGGCAGCGGGTACTCCGTGACCTCGCCGGCCACCGTGATCCGGCCGATCTTGTCGGCCCGCGCCTCGGTGAACCACAGCGCGCCGTCCGGCCCGGCGGCGATGTCGAGCGGGAACGCCCCCGCCGTGGGCAGCGGGTAGTTGGTGACGCCGCCGTCCATGGTCACCCGCTGGATGCGGTCGAACGTCCGGTCGGTCACCCACATCGCGCCGTCCGGGCCGGCGGCGACGCCGGCGGGGCCGCCGCCCAGGTCCACGGACGAGATCCGGCCGCCGGGCGAGATGCGCCACAGCCGGCCGAGGCTGCCGTCGGGCGCCCACATCGCGCCGTCCGGCCCGGCGGCGATGTCCGCCGGGACCGCGTACTGCGGCAGCTTGTACTCCTTGACTGAATGGGCCTGCGCCGCGGCGGGCGCGAGCAGGGCGGCGAGCGCCAGTGCGGTGGCGGCCAGGGATCTACGCATGGGACACCTCGAGGAGCGGGACGTGGTGGTTGCCGGCGAACAGGTCGGTCGGGTCGTAGGCGGCCTTGACGGCGCGCAGGCGCGCCCAGGCCTCGGGGGAGAAGAAGCGGGCGGCGTCGGCCGGCGTCTCGACGAAGTTGGGGTACTCGCCGGCCCGGTGGGGGCGCAGGACGGCGTCGAGGGCGGCCAGGCCGGCGCGTACCGGCGCGTCGAGCGACGGGTCGGGCACGACGCCCAGCGCGATCGCGCAGACCTCGCCGGGCAGCGTCGCCCGCGCGCCCGCGCCCCGCGCCTCGCGGCCCAGCGCGCCGCCCATGTGGCGCAGCTGCAGGAGGGTCACGGCCGGCCCGCGGCCGGACTCGGGCCCGATCTCGGCCAGCACGTCGTCGACCGGCAGCCGCTCGAGCAGCTGGTGGGTGAAGTGGTAGGGGACCGGGTCGTACGGATCCATGGCCAGGTCGCCGAGCACCACCGGCGGGACCATCGCGAACGTGTCGCTCGCCGGGCCGAGCGCGCGCAGCGGGCGCAGCAGCGCGCGGCCGTCGGCCTCGTCGCCCAGGAAGGCGGCCATGACCACGGCGAACGAGCGCCCGCGGGCGAACGCCGGCACGTCCGGCAGCGGCGGGAAGTGCATGACGCACGCCCACGACGTGAGCTCCTCGGGCAGCGCCGGCAGCAGGGCGTTCCACGCGTGCAGCACCTCGCCCGAGCGCTCGAACGGGAAGAACAGCGCGCCGGCGTAGAGCTCGTCGACCGGCACGACCGAGAACTCGATCGCGGTGACCACGCCGAAGTTGCCGCCGCCGCCGCGCAGCGCCCAGAACAGCTCGGGGTGGTGCTCGGCGTCGGCGCGCACGTGCTCGCCCTCGGCGGTGACGAGCTCCAGCGCCGTGACCGCGTTGGACTGCAAGCCGTGCTTGCGGGCCAGCCAGCCCAGGCCGCCGCCGAGCGAGTAGCCGGCGATGCCGACGTCGGGCGAGGAGCCGTGCAGGCCGGCCAGGCCGTGCGCGCTCAGGCGCGGGGCGACGCGGTCCCACTTCACCCCGGCGCCGACCCGCACGCTGCGGGCCCCGGGGTCGAACCGGACGTCCTGCAGCCGGCTCACATTGAGCAGGAGCGTGTCCTCGAGGTCGCCGAGCGGCCCCTGGTTGTGGCCGGTGGCCTGGGGCGCGACGCGCAGGCCGGCGTCCCGGGCGTAGGCCACGGCGGCGGCGACGTCGAGGGCGTCAGCCGGGAAGGCGACCGCCGCGGGATGCTGGTCGAGCAGCAGGTTGAACGCCGAGCGGGCGTCGTCCCAGCCGGGGTCGCCGGGGAGGGCGACGCGGCCGGGGAGGGCTTCTGAGAGGGTGGGGAGGAGCATGGCGGCGGATGGTCGGCAATCCGCGCCGCGGCGTCGATCCCTGCATCCCGGGTGATCCGCGGCGCCCGACCCCCGCGTTTGTGGGGGAGGGGCGGCTCACCACCCATTCATCTTCGAGCTGGCCGCATCGCCGGCCCGGCGGCCGCCCCGTAGCGTCGGGCCATGTCACGGACCGACCTCGCCCGAGCGGCGCGCAGGATCGACGCGCTGGCCGCCGCATCGCTGCCCGCTCAGCCGCTGATCGAGGGCGTCGTGGACGAGCTGTGCGCCGCGATGCCCGTGGACGCGCTCGTGATGACCGCCACCGACCCCGACACGCTGCTGGGGCTCGGCGCCGGCGTCGCCCGCGACATGCCGCACACCGTCTGCGCGCCGTTCTGGGAGTACGAGTTCGAGGTCCCGGACTTCAACAAGTTCGGCGACCTCGCGCGCTCATCGCGGCCGGTCGCCGACCTGCACGCGGCCACCGGCGGGCGCCCCGAGCGCAGCGCGCGCTGGCGCGCGTTCCGGACGCTGATGGACGCCGGCGCCGAGCTGCGGGCCACGTTCACCGCCGGCGGCCGCGGCTGGGGGCTGCTGCACGTCAACCGCGCCGGCACCGCCCGCGGGTTCAGCGAGGAGGAGGTGGCGTTCGTGGCCGCCATCGCCCCGGTCGTGGGCCGCGCGCTGCGGCTGTCGATGATCTCGCAACCGGCGCGCCGCTGCGAGTGCCGCGGGCCGGGGATGGCGCTGCTGGACGCCGAGAACCGGCTCGTGTCCGCCACCCCCGAGGCGCTCGCCTGGTTCGACGACCTGCAGTCCGTCCTGCGCCTGCCCGACGCGGGCCTGGGCCGCGACCTGCCCAGCGAGGTGACGGTCGCCGCCCAGGAGGCCCGGGCGCGCAAGGCGGCCACCCGCACCCGGGTGCGCTCGCGCGGCGGGATCTGGCTGCTGATCCACGCGTCCTGCCTGGAGGGGGCCGAGACCACGGCCGTGGTGATCGAGCCGGCCAAGGCGAGCGAGGTGGCGCCGCTGATCGTCGAGGCCTACGAGCTCACGCCGCGCGAGGTCGACGTCACCCGCGCGCTGGCCCGCGGGCTGACGACCAACGAGATCGCCGGCGAGCTGCACCTCTCCCGCTTCACCGTGCAGGACCACCTGAAGGCCGTCTACGAGAAGGTGGGCGTGTCGAGCCGGGGCGAGCTCGTGGCCAAGATGTTCGCCGACCACTACTACGACAGCCTCAGCGCGGGCATGGCCCACGCCGCGGCGGCCTAGCGACGGCGGCGCCGCTGCGGCCCGCTGACGTGCGGGCGGGGGGCGAACCCGCCCAGCTCGAACTCGCGGTGCAGGCGCAGGTCGTGGGCGATCTTGCCCACGTCGCGCGCCTGCTCGGCCTCGACGAACGTGATCCCGACGCCGGTCCGCCCGGCCCGCCCGGTGCGGCCGACCCGGTGGACGTAGCTATCGCGGTCCGGCGGCGCGTCGAAGTTGATCACGTGCGAGATGCCGCTCACGTCGATCCCGCGCGCCGCGACGTCGGTGGCCACGAGCGTGTCCACCTGGCCGGAGCCGAACGCGGCGAGCGCGCGCTCGCGCTGGCTCTGGGACTTGTTGCCGTGCATGGCCACCGCCTGCACGCCCGCGCGGCCCAGGCGCTTGACCAGCCGGTCGGCGCCGTGCTTGGTCCGCACGAACACCAGCGTCAGCCCGCGGTCGGCGCGCAGCTCGCGCACGAGCGCGTCCATCCGGCTGGCCGGGTCGACGGCCACGAAGCGGTGCTCGATGTCGGCCGCGCGCTCCCGCGGCGGCACGTGCTCGTGCCGCACGGGGTCGTCCGTGTAGGCGGCGGCGACCCGGCCGGCCTCGCCGTCCAGCGTGGCCGAGAAGAACAGCGTCTGGCGGTCGGCGGGGCACTGGGCGACCAGCCGGTCGACGGCCGGGCGGAAGCCCATGTCGAGCATCCGGTCGGCCTCGTCGAGCACCAGGACCTCGACGTTGCGCAGCGACAGCGCGCCGCGCGCGAGCAGGTCCTCGAGCCGGCCGGGCGTGGCCACGACGAGGTGGGCGGCGCGCGCGTCGCGGGTCTGCTTCTCGAAGCCGACGCCGCCGTACACGGCGGCCACCTTCAGGCCGTGGGCGGCGAGCAGCGGGCGCGTCTCCTCCACGATCTGGGTGGCGAGCTCGCGCGTCGGGGCGAGGACGAGGCCGGAGACCGGCGCCTCGAGGATGTCCGCCAGCGGGGCGGCGAACGCGATCGTCTTGCCGGACCCCGTGGGGGACTTGGCCAGGACGTCGCGGCCGTCCAGCACGTCGGCGATGACGAGCTGCTGGATGGCGAAGGGGGTGTGGATGCCGCGACCGGCGAGCGCGCGCACGACGGGCTGCGACACGCCGAGGGCGGCGAAGGACTGCTGTGACAAAGGGAACTCCGGAAGTCTGTGGGGGCCGGCGCAGAGTGAGCGGATGGCCGGCCGGGGCACCACTCAGGGTAGCGGCTTCTCCGCGCGCACCTGGTAGACGGAGATGAAGCCGCTGTCGAACCCGCGCTTGGACACCCGCAGGTAGATCCGCCACACCCGCACGCGCTCGGAGCCGCCGAGCTCCCGCGCGCGGTCGATGTTGGACTCGAAGCGCCGGCGCCACTCGTCGAGCGTCTTGGAGTAGTCGTCCGGGAAGTCCTCGACGTGGCGGACGTGCAGCCCGGCGCGCTCCATCGACAGGCAGATGCGAGAGAGGTGCAGCGGCGCGGCGTCCGGGAACACGTAGCGCTCCGAGAACGGGCCGGCCTCGGCGTCGCCCACCCTCAGCCGGGCGATCCCGTGGTTGAGCAGCCGCCCGCCGGGCTTGAGCAGCGCCGCGAGCTTGGCCGAGTAGGCGTCGATGTTGACGCTGCCGACGTGCTCGACCATGCCGATCGAGGCGACCGCGTCGAACGTCTCGCCGGCGATCTCGCGGTAGTCCATCACGCGGATCTCCACACGGTCGCCCACGCCGGCGTCCGCCGCGCGCTGCCGGGCGAGCGCGGCCTGCGGCTCCGAGAGCGTGATCCCGGTGACGTGCACGCCGTGCTCGCGCGCCGCGTGGATGGCGAACGAGCCCCAGCCGCAGCCCACGTCGAGCACGCGCATCCCCGGCTGCAGGGCGAGCTTGGTGCACACCAGCTCGAGCTTGGTGCGCTGCGCCTCCTCCAGCGTCGTCGCCCCGCGCGACCAGACCGCGCACGAGTAGGTCATCGACTCGTCGAGGAACAGCGAGAAGTACTCGTTGGACAGGTTGTAGTGGTGGGTGACCGCGCGCTTGTCGCGCAGGATGGAGTGCCGGCGGCCCTTCGGCCGCAGCTCCATCTCGGGCACCTTGGGCACCCGCCGCAGCGCGCCGGCCTTGAGCGCGGCGACCGCGATGTCGGCCTTGGCCCGCGTGTCGATCGGCGGCGGGCTCCAGGAGGCCAGCAGGTCGAGCGCGGCGTCCATGTCGTCGACGTCGATCTGCCCCGCCACGTAGGCCCGGCCCAGCCCGAGCTGGCCGGGCGAGCGCAGCACGTGCCCGAACGCCTCCGGCGAGGTGACGCGGAACGTCGGGCCGCCGCCGTTGGTCGGCTCCAGCGCCGTCCCGTCCCACAGCTCGACCCGGAACGGCCGGTCGGGCAGCGCCTCCGCGAGCGCCGTCTTGAGGTCCGCCGTACCGCTCACGCCAGCAGCTTGGCGGCCTGGCGCTCCGGCGAGACGCGCACGACATCCCACGCCAGCCCGGTCTTCTCGAGCGCCCAGATCACCCAGGCCGACGGGTCGAACGCCCAGCGGCTCATCCCGTGGCGGAACGAGGTCGGGAACGCGTGGTGGTTGTTGTGGTAGGCCTCGCCGAAGGTGAAGAACGACAGCCAGCGCAGGTTGCGCGACTCGTCGCCGGTGTCGAACCGGCGGCGGCCGAAGAAGTGGCAGAGCGAGTTGATGCTGTAGGTCGCGTGGTGGACGACGAGCATCCGCACTCCGCCGCCCCACAGCAGCCCGGTCAGGCCGCCGATGACCGAGCCCGTGATCGCCCAGCCGAGGAAGAACGGCGCGGCCAGGCCGGCGATCACCCACAGCACGAACGTGCGGTTGACATAGGAGACGATCGGGTCGGCCAGCAGGTCCCGGGCATACCGTGTCTTGAGCCCCCGCTGGGTGTGGATGAACAGCCAGCCGAGGTGCGCGTGGGCCAGCCCGCGCAGCGCGCCGCGCAGGCCGACGCCGTGGTCGACGTGGGGCGAGTGCGGGTCGCCGGGCTTGTCGGAGAACGAGTGGTGCTTGCGGTGGTCGGCCACCCAGGAGATCACCGGCCCCTCGATCGCCGCCGAGCCGAGCACGGCCAGCACCGCCTTGACCGTGTTGCCCGTCTTGAAGGAGCGGTGGGTGAACAGCCGGTGGAACCCAACCGTGACTCCCAGGCCCGTGATCACGTACATGATCGCGAACACGATGATGTCGCTCCAGCCGAGGAGCTCCTGCCAGAGCTGCCAGGCCACCACGCCCAGCGCGAGGACCGGGATGACCGTGATCGCGCCGGTGGCGACGCGGTCGAGCGTCTCGTTCGCGACCGGCTGGACGTCGTCGCGCTGCTGCTGCACCGTGGCTGCCATCGGCGGGCAGTTTGCCACGTCACCGCAAGTTCGCGACGCGACGGTCGTTCAGTGCCCCCGACCCTAAGGAGTCTTCACACCGGTTGCGGCGGGAGGCCGCTGCGGCGCCGTGGTCACGTCCCCCCTCCGCGTGGCCGCGGCGCCGCGCCCGACCTGGATCGTCTCCCGGGCCACGCCGACCGGGCCGCTGGGGCCCTGCGCACGGATCTCGAGGCGGTAGCGCCCGCGGCGGGCGGGGTCCCACGCCACCTCGTGCGCGCCGCGCGGCAGCCACAGGCTGCGTGACAGCGAGACGCCCTTCTTGCTCCACACGCGCACCTGGACCGTGGAGACCTTCGACAGCGTGAAGCGCAGCTCGGCCGTGCGGTCGGGCGGCGGGTGGCGCAGCGGGGCGACGCCGATCCGCGTCGGCTCGCGCTCGTAGCGGGCGAAGCGCGCGCCGGTACGGCAGTAGACGTCCGCCCGGACGCGGTCGCACAGCCCGTCGAGGAACTGCACCATCAGCGCGTGGTAGGAGAGCGTCGCCTCGGCGCCGCCGGCCGAGTACAGC
>JAICUS010000192.1 GCA_025935735.1 Solirubrobacteraceae bacterium
CGCGCCTGCTTCCAGGTGGCGTCGTCCTGCATCTTGCCGTCGAGCATCCCCACGCCCCGGCCGTCCGGGATCGCCTCGAGCACGCGGCGGGCGAACGCGACCTCCTCGGGCTCGGGCGAGAACACCCGCTTGGCCACCTCGATCTGCCCCGGGTGCAGCGACCAGGCGCCGACGCAGCCCATCAGGTACGCCGCGCGGAACTGGGCCTCGCAGCCCTCGAGGTCGCGGATGTCGCCGAACGGGCCGTAGAACGGGAAGATGCCGGCCGCGGCGCACGCGTCGACCATGCGGCCGATCGTGTAGTGCCAGAGATCCTGCTGCACGGCGACCCGGCTCTCACCCTCAGCTGAAGGGTCAGACAGCACGCGATAGCCCGGGTGGCCGCCGCCCACCCGCGTCGTCTTCATCCGCCGCGACGCGGCCAGGTCCGCCGGTCCGAGCGACATGCCCTGCATGCGCGGCGAGGCGACCGCGATCTCCTCGACGTTGGCCACGCCCTGCGCGGTCTCGAGGATCGCGTGGATCAGCAGTGGGCGCGACAGCCCCGCCCGCGCCTCCAGCTGGGCGAGCAGCCGGTCCACGTAGTGGATGTCCCACGGCCCCTCGACCTTCGGCACCATGATCACCGAGAGCACGTCGCCGATCTCGCCCACGAGCGTCGTCAGGTCGTCCAGCACCCACGGCGACTCCAGCGAGTTCACCCGCGCCCACAGCGGGGTCCCGCCGAGGTCGACCGAGCGCGCCGCGGACACCAGCCCGGCCCGTGCCGCCTCCTTGCGATCGGCCGGGATCGCGTCCTCCAGGTTGCCCAGCACGATGTCCGCCGACGCCGCCATCGAGTCCAGCCGGGCGACCAGCTTCTCGTTGGACGGGTCGAAGAAGTGGATCATCCGCATCGGTGTCACGGGGATCTCGCGAACCGGCGAAGGGGCGCCGATGGCCAGCGGCGCGAAGTGGTGTCGGGGGTTGCGCATCGTCGCCATCATGGCGCGCCATGAGCCACGTCGACACCGATGCCGCCGCCCGCGAGGCGTCCGGAGCCCACCCCTACGGCCGCTACCTCGAGGAGTTCGAGGTGGGGGCGGTCTACAAGCACTGGCCGGCCAAGACGGTCACCGAGGCGGACGACCACCTGTTCTGCCTGCTGACGATGAACCACCACCCGCTGCACCTCAACGACGTCTACGCCGCCCAGACGCAGCAGGGCCGAAACGTCGTGGTCGGTCCGTACGTCTACAGCCTCGCCCTCGGGATGAGCGTCTCCGACATCTCCGGCAAGGCGATCGCCAACCTGGCCACGGAGGAGCTCAGCCACCCGGCGCCGGTCTTCCACGGCGACACCCTCTACGCGGAGACCGAGGTGCTGGAGGTCTCCGAATCGCGCTCCAAGCCCGACCGGGGGACCGTGAAGGTCCACACGCGGGTACTCAACCAGGAGGGGACGCTGGTCGCCGAGTTCAAGCGGCTCGTGCTCGTCCCCAAGCGCGCCCAGGCCTAGGTTTGTACGGGTCTTGCAAATACTCGTGGAGCCGATTTATACGAAGGATTGATGCACACGCCCGGGTCGGCGGGTAAGGTCTGCCGCATGATCGCCGGTCGAGTTGGCGCGTCGGCGTTGTTCCGCGTTCCTTCCGGCGGCCCAGGAGCCAGGTTCGTACGGCTCTGACAAACCGCACCTAAGCCCCCACGGCAGTGAAAGAGGTCAGTCCACCCGTGACGATCGAGACACCCGTTCCCACAAAGCACAGAGAGCTCCTCAGCTGGGTCGAGCAGGCCGCGGATCTGATGCGGCCCGACGCCATCCACTGGTGCGACGGCTCCGAGGCGGAGTACGACGCGCTCTGCGCCGAGCTCGTGGAGACGGGTGCGCTCGAGAAGCTCAACGACGAGAAGCGGCCGAACTCCTATCTCGCGCGCAGCGACCCGGGGGACGTCGCCCGCGTCGAGGACCGGACGTTCATCTGCTCCCTCAGAGAAGAGGACGCGGGCCCGACGAATCACTGGCGGGACCCGCAGGAGATGCGCGAGCTGCTGCACGAGAAGTTCGCCGGCTCCATGCGCGGGCGCACGCTCTACGTCGTGCCGTTCTCCATGGGCCCGCTCGGCTCGCCGATCGCCGAGATCGGCGTCGAGCTCACGGACTCGGCCTACGTGGCGATCTCGATGCGGATCATGACCCGGATGGGCAAGGCCGCGCTCGACGTGCTGGGCGACGACGGCGACTTCATCCCCTGCATGCACTCCGTGGGCCGGCCGCTGACCGAGGGCGAGGCGACCACCGCCTGGCCGTGCAACAGCGAGAAGTACATCGTCCACTTCCCGGAGACGCGCGAGATCTGGTCCTACGGCTCGGGCTACGGCGGCAACGCGCTGCTGGGCAAGAAGTGCTTCGCCCTGCGCATCGCGTCCGTGATCGCCCGCGACGAGGGCTGGCTGGCCGAGCACATGCTCATCCTCAAGCTCACCAGCCCGGAGGGCGAGGTCAAGTACGTCGCCGGCGCGTTCCCCAGCGCCTGCGGCAAGACCAACCTGGCCATGCTCGTGCCGACGATCTCCGACTGGAAGGTCGAGACGATCGGCGACGACATCGCGTGGATGAAGTTCGGCGACGACGGCCGCCTGTACGCGGTCAACCCCGAGGCCGGCTTCTTCGGCGTCGCCCCGAACACGGCCTCCAAGACGAACCCGAACGCGATCGCCACCATCCGCGAGAACACGATCTTCACCAACTGCGCCAAGACCGACGACGGCGACATCTGGTGGGAGGGGCTCACCGAGGACGAGCCGGCGCACCTGATCGACTGGAAGGGCAACGACTGGACGCCCGACTCCGACGCCCCGGCCGCCCACCCGAACGCCCGCTTCACCACGCCGGCGGCGCAGTGCCCCTCGATCGCGCCCGAGTGGGAGGACCCCGCCGGCGTGCCGATCGACGCGTTCCTGTTCGGCGGCCGGCGCTCGAGCGGCGCGCCGCTCGTGCGCGAGGCGTTCGACTGGGAGCACGCCGTGTTCCTGGGCGCGACGATGAGCTCGGAGAAGACCGCGGCGGCCGCCGGCAGCGTCGGCGAGCTGCGCTTCGACCCGTTCGCCATGCTGCCGTTCTGCGGCTACAACATGGCCGACTACTTCGCGCACTGGCTGAAGCTCCAAGAGCGCGAGGGCGCGAAGCTGCCGCGGGTCTTCCACGTCAACTGGTTCCGCAAGGACGACGACGGCAAGTTCCTCTGGCCCGGCTTCGGCGAGAACTCGCGCGTGCTGGCCTGGATCTTCCGCCGCTGCGACGACGCGGCCGACGCGCGCGAGACGCCGCTGGGCCACGTCCCGGCGCCGGGCGCGCTGCCGCTCAACGGGATCGATCCCGACCGGGTCGCGCAGGCGCTCGACGTCGACCTCGACGAGGCCCGGGCCGAGCTCGCGCAGACCGAGGAGCACCTCGCCCGCTTCGGCGACCGGCTGCCACAGCCCATCCGCGAGCAGTTCGAGGCACTGAAGAAGCGCCTCGGCTGAGCACGCGACCGCCGCGAGCGGGATGATTGACGGCATGAGCCTGGCGGAGGAGACCGAGGCCGGTTCAAGCGAGTACCGCGACCGGCTGCTGGCGCTGGTCGAGGACAAGGCACCGCACGAGCGGGCAGCCGCGGCGAAGGCGTTCGCCGCGGCCTACGTGCGCCGGCTCGCGGACACGAGCGGGATCTCGCCTGAGCACCTCGCCGCCGAGGTCCTCGGGGCGTTCGCGTTCGCCGCCGACCGCGGCCGCACGCCGATGGCCGTGCGGGCGTTCAACCCGACGCTCGGCCACGACGGCTACGAGCCGCTCGGGTCGGTGCTGGAGACCAACAGCGACGACTGGCCGTTCCTGGTGGACTCGGTCAGCGCGGCGCTCGAGCAGCGCGGCGAGCACGTCGCCCGGCTCGTGCACCCGATCTTCGGGGTCAGCCGCGAGGACGGCCGGATCCACCAGGTGACCGGCGCCCGCAACGCGCTCCGGCGCGAGTCGGTCATGCACTTCGACCTCGCGCGCCGGCTGGGGGAGGGCGAGCTGGCCGAGCTGGCCGACGCCGTGCGCGGCGTCCTCTCCGCGGTGCGCAACACGGTCAACGACTTCGGCGCGATGACCCAGCGGGTGGAGTCGATGATCGGCGTGGCCCGCCGCGGCAGCGCGCGCTACGACGCCGACGACGTCCGCGAGGCGGTCGACTTCCTGGCCTGGCTGCTGCGCGGCAACTTCGTCCTGCTCGGCGCCCGCGAGTACGAGCTCAAGGACGGCGCCTACCGGGTCATCCCCGGCTCGGGGCTGGGCATCCTGGCCGACGAGGAGCACTCCGCCTACGCGCAGCCGGTGCCGCTGGACAGCCTGTCGCCAGCGATGCGCCGGCTGGCCACCGAGGGCGAGCTGCTGATCGTCGACAAGGCCAACGCGCGCTCGCCGGTCCACCGGCCCGAGCGGATGGACTACGTCGGCGTGCGCCGGGTCAGCCCCGACGGCGAGATGGCCGGCGAGTCGCGCCTGCTCGGCCTGTTCACCACCAAGGCCTACGCCGAGCCCGCCTCCCAGACGCCTGTGCTGCACCGCAAGCTCGAGCGGGTGCTGGAGGCCGAGGACCTCATCGAGGGCTCACACGACTACAAGGCCGCGGTCGCGCTGTTCGACAGCTTCCCCAAGGACGAGCTGTTCTCGGCCCCGGTCGACGACCTGCGCCGCGTGGTGGTGGCGCTGCTGGCGCTGGAGGGCACCTCGCGCGTGCGGCTGCTCGGCCGCCGCACGCCCGACGGCCGCAGCGCCTCGTTCGTGCTCGCGCTGCCCCGCACGCGCTACGAGCCCGCGCTGGTCGAGCGCGTCGGGGCGCTGTTCCGCGAGCGCTTCGCCACCGGCGACGTGAGCGTGCAGCACGTGCTCGACGAGAGCGCGCGCGTGCGGGTGCACTTCCTCGTCCACCGCCGCGACGGGCTGCCCGAGCAGGACAACCGCGAGCTCGAGCAGCGCGTGCTGGAGCTCACCCGCACCTGGGACGACGAGCTGCGCGAGGTGCTGGGGCCGAGCGACTCCGCGACCGCCGAGACGGCGCTGGAGCACCTCCCCGAGCACTACAAGGGCTACACCACGCCGGAGACCGCGGCCTACGACGTGCGGATCCTGGCCAAGCTCGGCGCCGCGTTCACCGTCTCGCTGCAGCCGCTGGCCGGCCTGACCCGCGTGGCGTTCTACAAGCGCGGCCGGAAGGTCGAGCTCGGCGGCGCGCTGCCGATGCTCGAGGATCTCGGGCTGCGGGTGATCGAGGAGATCTCCACCCGGCTGCTCGACGGCGACGAGACGTGGATCCAGGAGTTCCGCGTGCTCGGGCCCGACGGTCAGCCGCTCGACCTGGAGGCGGTGGGCGATCGCGTGGCCGAGATCCTCGCCGCCGTCCACCGCGGCGAGGCCGAGTCCGACAACCTCAACCGGCTCGTGATCACCGCCGGGCTCGACCGCCGCCAGGTGGCCATCCTGCGCGCCTACCGCAAGTACCGCCAGCGCGTGGGCACGCGGTTCATGGAGAGCTACCAGAACGACGTGCTGGTGGCCAACTCCGCCATCACCGCCAAGCTCGTGCGCCTGTTCGAGCTGCGCTTCGACCCCGCGCGCGAGCCGGACGAGCCGGCCGAGCAGGCGCTGCACGACGAGGTCCTGGCCGACCTGGACGACGTCGCGCTGCTCGACCACGACCTGATCCTGCGCAACCAGCTGACGGTGATCGAGGCCACCCTGCGCACCAACGCCTACGTCGAGGACCGCGCCGCGCTGGCGTTCAAGCTGCGCTCGGGCGACGTGCCGGCGATGCCGCAGCCGGCGCCGCTGTTCGAGATCTACGTCTACTCGGCCGAGGTCGAGGGCATCCACCTGCGCGGCGGCCGGATCGCCCGCGGCGGGCTGCGCTGGTCGGACCGCATGGACTACCGCATCGAGGTGTACGGCCTGATGCGGGCGCAGCTGACCAAGAACGCGATCATCGTCCCGGCGGGGGCGAAGGGCGGCTTCTACCTGAAGAACGCGCCGGCCGGCCGCGACGAGCTCAAGGCCGAGGTCGAGCGCCAGTACGTCAACTACATCCGCGCGCTGCTGTCGGTCACCGACAACCTGGTCGACGGCGACGTCGTGCACCCGCCGCAGGTCCGCGTGCGCGACGAGGCCGACACCTACCTCGTGGTGGCGGCCGACAAGGGCACGGCGACGTTCTCGGACACCGCGAACCGCGTCTCGCAGGAGTACGGGTTCTGGCTCGACGACGCGTTCGCGTCCGGCGGCTCGGCCGGCTATGACCACAAGGCGCTCGGGATCACCGCCAAGGGCGCCTGGGAGTCGGTCAAGCGCCACTTCCGCGAGCTCGGCGTGGACACGCAGTCGCAGGACTTCACCGCGGTCGGGATCGGCGACATGTCCGGCGACGTGTTCGGCAACGGGATGCTGCTGTCGGAGCACATCCGGCTGATCGCCGCCTACGACCACCGGCACGTGTTCATCGACCCGTCGCCCGACGGCGCGAGCTCGTTCGCGGAGCGCCGGCGGCTGTTCGACCTCGCCGGCTCATCCTGGGACGACTACGACCGGTCGCTGATCTCCGAGGGCGGCGGCGTCTTCCCGCGCACGCTGAAGGCGATCAAGCTCTCGCCCCAGGCCCGCGCGGCGCTGGGCGTCGAGGCGGAGTCGCTGCCGCCCAACGACGTCATCCGGGCGATCCTGCGCGGGCCGGTCGACCTGCTGTGGAACGGCGGCATCGGCACGGTGGTCAAGGCGTCGACCGAGACCGACGCGGACGCCGCCGACCGCTCCTCGGACGCGATCCGGGTCGACGCGAGCGAGCTGCGCTGCAAGGTGGTGGGGGAGGGCGGCAACCTCGGCTTCACCCGCCGCGGCCGCGTGGAGTTCGCCGCCGGCGGCGGGCGCATCAACGCCGACTTCATCGACAACTCGGCCGGCGTCGACTGCTCCGACCACGAGGTCAACCTGAAGATCCTGCTCGGGCTGGCCGAGCGGCGCGGCGAGATGACCCGCGCCCAGCGCGACGAGCTCCTGCGCCAGGTCACCGGCGACGTCGTGGCGCACGTGCTCTACGACTCGTTCCTGCAGGCGCAGATCATCGCCCAGGAGGTCGACCGCTCCGCCTCGCGGATGTTCGCCTACGAGGACCTGATCGCGCTGCTGGAGGAGAACAAGCTGCTCGACCGCGCGTCCGAGGACCTGCCGACCGGCGAGGAGATGGCTGAGCGCCGGCGGGCCGGGCGCGGCCTGGAGCGTCCCGAGCTGGCCATCCTCGTGGCCTACTCCAAGCGCCTGCTGGCACGCAGCCTCGAGTCGTCGGACTTCGTCCAGGAGCCGTGGCTCGAGCGCGATCTGCGCGAGTACTTCCCGCCCGCCGTGGTCGAGCGCTGCGGCCACCTGCTCGGCGAGCACCCGCTGCGCCGCGAGCTGCTCTGCATGGTCAACTCCAACGCGGTGGTCAACGCGCTCGGGCCGACGTTCGTGTCCTCGCTGGTGGCCGAGCGCGGCGCCGAGCCGGCCGACGTGGTGCGGGCGTTCCGGATCGCCCGCCAGGTCACCTCCGCCGACGGCGACTGGGACGTGGTCGAGCGCCTGGACGGCATCGACCGGGCGATCCAGCTGGAGCTGATGGGCGGCGTGGACGGGCAGGTGGAGGCGGCCACGCGCTGGTTCCTGGCCTACGAGCCGGAGGGCGACATCGAGACGACGATCGCCACCGGGCGCGAGGGCTTCGCGCGGCTGGCCGACGTCCTCGGCGACCTGGGCACCGAGGATCGCCGGAGCCGGCGCGAGCAGACCGTCGAGCGCCTCGTCGAGGCCGGCGTGCCGCGGCCGCTGGCCCGCGGCCACGCGCTGCGGCCGGAGCTCATTCACGCGCCGGACATGATCTGGGTGGCGGGCGCGACCGGGCGGCCGATCGAGGAGGTGGCCGAGGTGTTCTTCGCCGTCGGCGCCGAGCTGCGCCTCGACTGGCTGGAGGGCGAGCTGGCCCGCGTGCCGGTGTCGTCGCGGATGCAGCGCTGGTCGCTGCAGGCGGTGCGCGAGGACACGCTGCAGGCGCGGCGCGAGCTGGCCGGCAGCGTGCTGGCCGAGAGCGCGGGCGGCTCGGCCCAGGAGGCGGTGGAGGCGTTCCTCGCCGAGCGCTCCGAGCGCGTGCGGCGCTTCGAGGGCTTCCTGCGCGCGCTCTCGCGCGAGGGCGACCCGGACCTGCCCGGGCTGACCCTGGCGGTCCGCCAGCTGCGCTCGATCGTCGATTGACGGCGCCGCCGCGCAACCTGGTCAACCTCAGCGCCGTGGCCAAGGGCTACGGCGCGCGCTCGGTGCTGCGCGACGTGTCGCTGGGCGTGGCCGCGGGAGACCGCACGGGCGTCGTCGGGCGCAACGGCGACGGCAAGTCGACGCTGCTGCGGCTCGTCGCCGGCGTGGAGGAGCCGGACGCCGGGACCGTGGTGCGGTCGGGCGGCGTGTCGCTCGGGCTGCTCGGCCAGGGGGATTCGCTGCGCGACGAGGCGACCGTGCGCGAGGAGCTGGTGGGCGGTCGCGCCGACCACGAATGGCGCGCCGACCCGGCGTTCCGCGACGTCCTGGCCGGGCTGCTCGGCGGCGTCGAGCTGCGGCGGCTGCCGTCCGGGCTGGACTCGCCGGTGGCGCCGCTGAGCGGCGGCGAGCGGCGCCGGGTCGCGCTGGCGGCGCTGCTGCTGGGCGCGCCGGAGCTGCTGCTGCTCGACGAGCCGACCAACCACCTCGACGTCGAGGGCGTCGACTGGCTGGCGCGCTTTCTGGCGGCGCGGCGCGGCTCGCTGCTCGTGGTCACCCACGACCGCTGGTTCCTCGACGCCGTCTGCACGGCGACCTGGGAGGTGGTCGACGAGGGCGTCCAGCAGTACGAGGGCGGCTACGCGGCCTACGTGCTCGCCCGGGCCGAGCGCGCGCGGGTGGCGGCGGTGCGCGAGGAGCGCCGCCAGGCCGTGCTGCGCAAGGAGCTGGCCTGGCTGCGGCGCGGGCCGCCGGCGCGCACGGCCAAGCCGAGGTTCCGCATCGAGGCGGCCAACGCGCTGATCGCCGACGAGCCCGCCCCGCGCGACTCGGTCGAGCTGCTGCGCTTCTCGGCCGCGCGGCTGGGCAACAAGGTGCTCGAGGCCGAGGGCGTGTCGGTGTCCTACGGCGCGCGCGCGGTGCTGCGCGACGTGACCTGGCGCCTCGGCCCGGGCGACCGGGTGGCGCTGGTCGGCGTCAACGGGTCGGGCAAGACGACGCTGCTGCGGGTCCTGGCCGGCTCGCTCGCGCCGGACGCCGGCCGCGTGGACCGCGGCGAGACCGTGCGGCTCGCGTTTCTGTCGCAGGAGGCCGTCGAGCTGCCGGCTGACGCACGCGTGCTCGAGTCGCTGGAGGCGATCAAGCGCGTGGCGCGCCTCGGCGACGGCCGCGAGCTCACCGCCGGCTCACTGGCCGAGCGCTTCGGCTTCCGCGGCGACCGCGCCCGGACGCTCGTGCGCGAGCTGTCGGGCGGCGAGCGCCGCCGGCTGCAGCTGATGCGGCTGCTGATGGGCGAGCCGAACGTCCTGCTGCTCGACGAGCCCACCAACGACCTCGACATCGACACGCTGACCGCGCTGGAGGACCTGCTCGACGGCTGGCCGGGCACGCTCGTCGTCGTCTCCCACGACCGCTACTTCGTCGAGCGCG
>JAICUS010000847.1 GCA_025935735.1 Solirubrobacteraceae bacterium
GCGTCCTGGCCGGCCTTGAAGTACTGGACGAGCTTGGGCGTCATGTCGAAGCGGGCGATCGGGAGGATCCGACGGTACACCGCACGTGCGCCGTCCAGGTCGCCGGAGCGGATCCGGTCGTAGAGCTCCACGGTCTCGCGCGGCGCGACGACGCCGACGCCGGTCACCCAGCCGGTCGCGCCGGCGGCGAAGCCCTCGAGCGCCCAGTCGTCGCCGCCCACCAGCACCTCGGCCTCGATGCCGGAGTGCAGCAGCGCCGGGATCCGCCGGGCGTCGCCCGAGCACTCCTTGATCGCCGCCACGCCCTCGACCTCCTCGCAGATGCGGGCGATCAGGCCGGCGCGCATGTCCACGCCCGAGGCCTCGGGGTTGTTGTAGACCATCAGCGGCAGCCCGCAGGACGCGACCGCTGCGAAGAACGCCACGACCTCGTCGTCGTCGGCGCGGTAGCCGAGCGGCGGCAGGCACATGATCGCGTCCGCGCCCGCCGCGGCGGCGTCGGCGGCGTAGGCCAGCGACGCCTGCGCGGACCCGGAGGACACGCCCGCGATCACCGGCACGCGGCCGGCGGCGGCCTCGGCGACCGTGGCGATCACCGTCCGCCGCTCCTCGGCGGTCATCGAGCCGGCCTCGCCCATCGTCCCGCAGGCCACGAAGCCGTGCACGCCGGCCTCCAGCAGCGCCTCGAGGTTGCTGTGGAGCGCGGCGACGTCGATGCGGTCGTCGGCGTCGAACGGGGTGGTGACGGCGGGCAGGATGCCGGGAAATCTCATCGGGCGAGCTCCATGTATGCGCGGACGCGGTTGATGTGCTGGGCGGAGTAGAACGCGGCGGCCTCGGCGTCGCCGTCGACGATCGCCTCGTAGATCATCCGGTGCTCGGCCGCGTGAATGCGGATGCGGCCGGGCACCGCGATCGAGTCGTCGCGCAGGCGGTGCCAGAGCGGCTGGTCCATCAGGGTGGCCACGTGGTCCGCGAACGCGAGCAGGACCGGGTTGCCGGTCATCGCCGCGAGCTGACGGTGGAACAGGCGGTCGGACGCGCTCCAGGTGGCGCGATCCGCTGGCTCGGCGGGGTCGCCGACCGCCTCCATGGCTTGGAGGAGGTTCTCGACCGCGGGGTCGGGCTGGGCTCTGTGCGCCGCGAGCCTGGCAATCGCCGGCTCGAGCTGCGCGCGGGCCTCGAGCACGGCGCTCGGGCTGGCGTCGTGCGGTGTCTCGCCGGCCGGCGGCGCGGCGACCACGAACGTGCCGGCGCCCGGCCGGGTCTCCACGACGCCTTGGACCTGCAGCGCGCCGATCGCCTCCCGCACGGACGCGCGGCTGACCTCGAGGCCGCGGGCCAGGTCGCGCTCCGACGGCAGCCGCTCCCCGGGCGCGAGCAGGCCCGAGCGGATGTCGGCGGCCAGGCGCTCGGCGATCTGCTCGTAGCGCTGGAGGGGTCGGAAATCGGTTCGGTCGGTGGACAGGGCCATGGGCAAGTGGTCTGAGCAGCGTACCACGATGGGTCCGCGCGTTGGGATCGGCGAACTGCCTGCTGGGTAGGGAAGCGGTCCCTCCGCCGCCGCCTCGCGGGTCAGGCTCGATCACTCATCCCGCCGCAACGATCACGCGCGACCGCGAGCGATCGGTCTCCCGTGGGGGTGGGTCACGAACGTTGTCTCGGGCGACAGTGACGTGAGCCACCCCCCGCCCGCGCCGCCCGAACCGATCATCTGCGCACCGCGGCCGACGCCCTCACTCCCCTACCCAGCCAGCCTTTCGCCGGGTCCGCCACTCACGCCAGATATCCGGCACCGAGCCGCGGATCGGCCAGCGCCTCCAAGCGCCCAGCGGCCAAGACCACCCGCC
>JAICUS010000525.1 GCA_025935735.1 Solirubrobacteraceae bacterium
GCTCAGGCGGCGCCGGTGAGCTGCGACACGAGCTCGCCGCGCGTGCCCGCGCCGGTCTTGGCGAAGATCGCCTTGAGGTGGTCCTTGACGGTGTACGGCGAGATGTAGAGCGCCCGGGCGAGCTGGTCGGTGGCCAGCCCGGCGACCACGAGCGCGGCGAGCTGGCGCTCGCGCGGCGAGAGGTCGTGGACGCGGCAGAGCAGGTCGAACGTCTCCTCGGCGCTGGCGGCGCGGACGGTGACGGCCACGCCGGGCGGGCCGCCCTCCAGCCGGGCGCCCTCGAGCGCCGCCCAGCGCCCGCCGGCGGTGCGCATCCGCACGCGGTTGGGCAGCGCCCCGGGCGGCTCCAGCGCCCGAGCGCCGATCTCGAACACCGCCGGCGGCAGCAGGCCCGGGCCGGGCGCCGGCAGCTCGGGCAGCCATTCGCGCCACGGCGGCGTCCAGCTCACCGGGCGCAGCTCGGCGTCGAGGATCAGCGTCCCCGGCGGACGCGGCTCGCCCGCCGCGGCTTCCGCCCGCCCGCCGCGCGCCAGCCCGCGGCGCAGCAGCGTGCCGAGCGTCGGGGCGACCGCCTCCAGCAGCTCCCGGTCCGCCTCGCCGAACGGCGGGTCGGCGTCGTCGCGCATGAGCTCCACCGTGCCCCAGCAGCCGTGGCGGTCGCGGCAGGCGGTCATCAGCTCGTCCCCGATCCCGTAGGGCGCCAGGCACTCCCGCCAGCGCCGGCTGCGCGGCAGGTCGCCGCCGGTGGCCGCGCTCAGCGAGACGCTCGCGCCGTCGCCGGCCAGGAGCCGCGGCTTGCTCGTGACGTCACCGCCGTGCTCGAGCGCCACGAGCCGGGGCAGCGCCGGCCAGAAGTCGACCTCGCCGAGCCCGCTCACCGACACCGCGCTCGCCGGGTCGCTCAGCGGCCAGCACCAGCGCTCGAAGCCGACGGCGCGCCGCAGCTCGCCGATGGCCGCGCGGCGGGCGTCCTCGGCGTCCAGGCCAGAGCCCGCCAGATCCTGGAGGCGCTCGCGGCAGCGGCGGCGAGCCCGTTCGCTCATGGCGCGGAGCCTAAGCGCGCGCACGCGCCCGTCAAATCCCTCGTCAGGGGGATTGCCGGCCGGCCCGCCGGCGCGGAGCATCGCCGGTCCATGAGCGACCACACCACGCACACCCCGGCGGGCCGCGGCCCGCACCACCTGATGCTCGGCACGGTCACGGTGAGCCGGCTGCTCGGCGCGCCGGAGACCGCCGGCGCCCTTTCGCTGATCGAGCTGTCCGGCCTCCCGGGCAGCGGCCCGGGCCCGCACCTGGACCCCTGGCAGGAGAGCTTCTACGTGCTCGAGGGCGAGCTGACGATCCGCCACGAGCGCGACGGCGCCGTCCACTCGGTCGTGGCGGGACCCGGCGACGCGGTGTCGATCCCGCCCGGGGTCGGCCACGCGTTCAGCGTCACCAGCGCCGAGCCGGCGCGCTATCTGATCATGAGCGCGCCGGCCGGCCTCGACGCGTTCTTCGCGGACGCCGGCGAGGCGATCGAGCGGCCGGAGCTGCCGGAGGACCCGCCGCCGGTCGATCGCGAGCGCCTGCTCGCGGCGTTCGCCGCCCACGGCCTGACGACGTCGTACGACTTCCCCGCCGTCACGTCCGGGTGAGGCCCGCGCTCAGCCGAGCCGCGCGAGCGTGCGCTCCATGGTCTTCTGCGCCTGCGCGGCCGAGTCGGCCCGGCGGCCGACCTTCTTGACCGTGGCGAAGCCGGCGTAGAGGATCGCGTTCCCCTTGCGCACCACGACGGTGTCGAGGTCGTCGTAGAGGTCCGCGTGGAACTCAGGGGGCGAGGTGTGGGCCAGCTGCTGCGAGAACCCCTGCCAGCCCTCGACCTCGATCGGGCGGCTGTTGACCGTGTAGTGGCCGACGATCTGCGGCGGGCCGCCGAAGACCGAGAACGCGCTCGGGCACTTCGCCGCCGCGGTGGTGACCTTCTTCATCCCCGCGGCGGCGAGCGCGGTGCTCTTGAACACCACCGCACCCTGGGTGACCACGGGGATGAGGCTGCGGTCCGGGTTGGGCGGCCCGACGATGAAGCGCCCCGTCGGGTTGCCGCCGTCGAGCTCGATCGCCGGCCGGGTCCCGTTCGTCACCGTGTCCGCGCGCTGCACGTACGGGCAGGTCGGGATGCTGTCGGTGGGCGTGTAGATGATGTGGTTGGAGTGCTCGGTGTCCTGGAGGGCGATCAGGCCCTTGCCCAGGTCCGCCTTGGTGACGAACCCGCGCTTGACCGAGCGCACCGTGTACTTCGCGTCGCCGCCGCTGCCCGAGCCGCCGCCGCACGCGGCCAGGGCCACGCAGGCGGCGAGGAGGACGGTGGTGGCTCGGACGCGCATCAGTCGGTGCTCCGCAGCGTGGTCTGGAGGGCGAGCGCCCCGTTCCGCACGCGCGCGATGACATTGTCGTCGTAGGTCAGCGAGTGGTCGCCGGAGAACCGCAGCGGGCCGAGGAACGTCGAGAACGAGCCGAGGGCGGCCAGCCGGCCGGCGACCGCCGCGCCGCTGGTGGACCGGGCCTCGCGCAGCGCCTCGGCGAGGGCTCGCACGGCGTCATAGCCCTGCATGGCCGCGCGCGTGGGCGGGCGCTCGTAGCGGGCCTGGAAGCGCGCGCTCCAGCGCCGCGCCTTCGGCAGCAGCTGCGGCGTCGCCGGCGTGACGGCGAACGCGCCCTCCTGGGCGAGGAGCGCCGGGCCGGCGGACGCCGCGAGGAACGTGCCGTCATAGCCGGCCGCGCGCAGCGCCGCGAGGAGCTCCCCGGCACCGGTCCAATAGACGAAGTCGGGGTGCGCGCGCAGCACGCGCGCGGCCAGGCGGGCGAGCGGCTCATCCGGCCGGGCGTGGATCACAGGGGCGGGGATGTCCAGCCGCACGCGGCCGCTCACCCGGCCGCCGAGGTCGCGCGACCGCGCCGTGCCGTCGGTCACCACCGCCACGCGGCGGGGCCCGCGGTAGACGATCCAGCGCTCGGCGGCCAGCGCCTCCTGGGCGAACGTGCCGGTGAGCAGGAAGCCGTAGGGATCGCCCACGAGGTCGTCCGCGTCCGCGCCGGCGATCAGCAGCGGCGTCCGCGCGGCGCCGAGCGCGTCGAGGGCCGCGCGGGCGGCGTCGCCGCACAGTCCGCCCACGACGCCGGCGACGTGGGCGAGCCGCCGCGCGCCCGCGGCCGCGCCGTCTGCCGCGCACCCGTCGTCGCGGCGCGCGAGCACGATCCGGCGGCCGAGGACGCCGCCGTGCGCGTCGATCTCGGCGGCGGCCATCTCCGCGCCCGCCGCCAGGTCCCGGCCGCGTGGCTGCGAGAGGGGCGCCAGGACGCCGATGGTCACCGTCCCGCGCGCGGGGCGTTGGGGCGCCGAGGAGCCGGTGGCCGCGCGCACGACGACCACCGCCGCTATGACGGCCACGGCGAGTCCGATCGCGAGCTTCAGCACAGGGGTACGACGCCTCGCGGGGCGGCGGCGCGGCCGCCGCCCCGCGTACGGCTCATGGGTTCGTCGTCGACAGCGTGAACGTCAGCGTCTTGCTGTAGGTGCCGGTCCGCAACGGGTCGTTCTGGCCGATGTGCTGCTGGAAGTCCAGCGACACCGCGTCGTTGGAGATCGGCCCGTCGTAGGTCAGCAGGCTGGTGGGGTTGGACGCCGGCCCGACGTCGGCGAACGTCGCCGTCGGATGGGCCGCGTTGCGCGCCCGCGCCTGCAGCGCCGACGGCAGGCTGTAGGCGCCGTTCGTCAGGTGCCCCGGGTTCGCCGTGTCGGGGTCGGAGACGCTCAGCGTCGCGTCGCCCGCGGTGGAGATCACGTTCGCCGACGTCGACGCGCTGTAGTCCTTCGCGACGCCCGGCGTGAACGGCCCGAAGCCCGCCGCCGTTCCCATCGTGAGCCCCAGCGTGGCCGGGACGGTGCCGCCGACGTCGCCGCCCGGCGTCTCCGGCACGCTCACCGTCGCCTTGTCGCAGGAGTTCCAGCAGATGCCCTCCGGCGTGCCGGTGATCTGGCCGTCGAAGCGCAGGACGTCGACCCCGCGGCGGTAGTCGGCCACATAGATCAGGCCGTTGTGCCAGTAGGTGGCCGAGGCCGAGCCGCCGATGATGCCGTTTGTCGGATCGTTCGGGATGCGGAAGTAGCCCACCTGGGTCGGGTTCGCCGGGTCGGACGCGTCGATGATCCGCGTGCCCTCGGCGTACCAGGCCTGCGCGATCGTGTTGCCGTTGACCGTGAACCAGTGCGCCGAGCAGTTGTTGGAGTCCGCCTCGCCCGGCTTGCCGTTGACCGTCCAGTGGCCGACC
>JAICUS010000562.1 GCA_025935735.1 Solirubrobacteraceae bacterium
AGGCGTTCATGTTCTTCCTGCCGCGCATCTGCGAGCACTGCCTGAACCCGTCGTGCGTGGCGTCGTGCCCCTCCGGCGCGATGTACAAGCGCGAGGAGGACGGCATCGTCCTGGTCGACCAGAACAAGTGCCGCGGCTGGCGCTACTGCGTCTCCGGCTGCCCCTACAAGAAGGTCTACTTCAACCACCGCACCGGCAAGGCCGAGAAGTGCACGCTCTGCTACCCGCGGATCGAGATCGGCCAGCCGACGATCTGCTCGGAGACGTGCGTCGGGCGCATCCGCTACATCGGCCTGGTCCTCTATGACTCCGACCGGGTGGAGGCCGCGGCCTCGACGCCCGACGTGAAGGACCTGCTCGACGCCCAGCGGAGCGTGTTCCTGGACCCGGAGAACCCGGACGTGCGCGCCGCCGCCCGGCGCGACGGGATCGCGGAGGACTGGATCGAGCACGCCCGCCGCTCGCCGGTGTACGACCTGGCGATCCGCTGGGGCGTCGGGCTGCCGCTGCACCCGGAGTTCCGCACGCTGCCGATGGTCTGGTACGTCCCGCCGCTGTCCCCGGTGGTGTCCACGCTGGAGATCGACGGCTACGAGGCCGACCCCGACGACGTCTTCGGGGCGATCGACCACCTGCGGATCCCGATGGAGTACCTGGCGAACCTGCTCACCGCGGGCGACGTCGAGCGCATCCGCGCGGTGCTGCACCGGCTGGCGGCGATGCGGGCCTACATGCGCAAGCGCGAGGTGCTGGGGGAGACGGACGCCTCGATCCCCGAGCGCGCCGGCATGACCGTGCGCGAGATCGAGCGCATGTACCGGCTGCTGGCCATCGCCAACTACGAAGACCGCTACGTGATCCCGCAGGCCCACGCCGAGCTCGGCGACCGGCTGATGCAGGAGCAGGGCAGCTGCGGGCTGGACTTCGCCGGCGGCCCGGGCAACTGCGGCGCGGTCGACCCGCGGCCCGACACCTCCTCGCCGCACGTCCCCTACGACGGCGAGAGCTTCCACCTGATCGACATCCTGCAGCGCGACGAGCACACCGGGCCATGAAGAAGCGCGCCGCACCGCCCCCGCCCTGGGCGCTGTTCTCGTTCCTGCTGCGCTACCCCGACGACGCCGTGCGGGCGGCCCGCGCGGACATCGCCGCGCTGCCGCCCGGGCCGGTGCGGGAGGCGCTGGAGCGCTTCGCGGCCGAGTGGAGCGGCGATCCGGCCGACTACGTCGGGACGTTCGACCTGCGCCGGCGGGCCGCGCTCGAGCTCACCTACTACGCGCACGGCGACACCCGCGAGCGCGGCATGGCGCTGCTGCGGCTCAAGAAGCTCTACCGCGCCGCCGGGCTGCCGATGGACTCGCCGCAGCTGCCCGACCACCTGACCGTGATGCTGGCGTTCGCCGCGCTGGCGCCCGCGGGCTACGGCGAGGCGCTGCTCACCGAGCACCGGCCGGCGATCGAGCTGCTGCGGCTCTCGCTGCACGACCTGGCCAGCCCGTACGCCCACCTGCTCGACGCCGTCGCCGCCTGCCTGCCGGCGCTGAGCGTGTCCGACCGCTCCGAGGTCGCGCGGCTGGCCCGCGAGGGCCCGCCGGAGGAGGCGGTCGGCCTGGAGCCCTACGGGCCGCCGGAGACGACAGGGGCCCCGAGCGCCGACGTAGTCGGCTGCGGTGGCGAGCGAAGCGAGACAGGATGAACGGCGCGGGCGCGATCCTGCTGTGGGTCATCTTCCCCTACGCCGCCGCGGCCACGTTCATCGTCGGCACGTGGTGGCGCTACCGGGCCGACCAGTTCGGCTGGACGAGCGGCTCCACCCAGCTGTTCGAGCGCAAGATCCTCGGCTGGGCCGGCCCGTTGTTCCACTACGGCGCGCTGGCCGCGGTGGGCGGCCACGTCATCGGGCTGCTGATCCCGAAGTCGTTCACCGACGCGGTCGGCATGTCGGAGAGCACGTACCGCTGGTTCTCGGCCATCGCCGGGGCGGTCGCCGGCGCGGTGTGCGTCGTCGGCTTCGTCGGGCTGGTCTACCGGCGGATGACCAACGTGCGCGTGCGCCGCACGACGTCGCGCACCGACCTGCTCGTCTACACGCTGCTGGTCATCCTCATCGGGCTGGGCTGCTGGATGACCTACGCCCACAACCTGCTGACCCACCACGCCTACGACTACCGCGTCTCCATGTCGGTGTGGTGGCGCTCGCTGTTCATCCTGCAGCCGGACATCCAGGCCGTGGAGGGCGCGAACACCGTCTACCAGATCCACGCGATCATCGCCTGGGCGTTCTGGGCGGTGTTCCCGTTCAGCCGGCTGGTGCACGCCTGGAGCATCCCGCTGCAGTACCTCGGCCGGCCGTACATCCTGTACCGCCGCCGGTTCGCCCGCGTGCGATGAACGCCTCCCGCCAGCTGGCGCTCGCCACCGTGGCGTTCACGGTGTGCTTCTACGGCTGGAGCCTGCTCGGGCCGCTCGGGCCGGACCTGCAGGACGCGCTGAAGCTGTCGGACTTCCAGACCTCGGCGATGGTCGCCGTGCCCGTGCTGCTGGGCTCGGTGATGCGGATCCCGCTCGGCTGGCTGGCCGACCGGTTCGGCGGCCGCGTCGTGTTCGCGGCGCTGATGGCCTACACGCCGGTGCCGCTGATCGCGCTGGCCGTCTGGCACGACTCGCTCGGCGTGCTGCTGGTGTTCGGCTTCCTGCTCGGCTTCGCCGGCGCGTCGTTCGCGGTCGGCGTGCCGTTCGTCAACGGCTGGTTCATGGCGGAGCGCCAGGGGATGGCGCTGGGCGTCTACGGCATGGGCATGGGCGGGACGACGATCGCCGGGCTGACCGCACCGCGGATCGCCGATCAGTGGGGGCTGTCGTCGCCGTTCTGGGTCGCGGCGGTCCTGACCGCGGCGGCGGCGGTGGTGTTCGCCCTGCTGGCCCGCGACGCGCGCCCGCCGGCGGCCGGCCCGCGGCCCGGCATGTTCGCCGCGCTCGGCGTGTTCCGCACCAGCGGGCGGGCCTGGGCGCTGACCCTGTTCTACTTCCTCGCGTTCGGCGGCTTCGTGGCGATGTTCCTCTATCTGCCCAAGCTGCTCACCGGCGTCTTCGACCTCTCGAAGTCCGACGCGGGCACGCGGGCCGCGGGCTTCGCGCTGCTGGCGGTGGTCGCCCGCCCGACCGGCGGCTGGCTGTCGGACCGGGTGGCCGCGCGGCAGGTGCTGGCCGCGTCGTTCGCCGGCGTGGCCGTGTGCGCCGGGCTGCTGGCCGCCACCTACACCTCGATCGTCCCGCTGACCATCTTCTGCCTGGCCATGGCGGTGGCGCTGGGGCTCGGCACCGGCGCGGTGTTCAAGCTCGTCCCGGAATGGTTCCCCGACCGCGTGGGGGCGGTCACCGGCGTGGTCGGCGCGGCCGGCGGGCTCGGCGGCTTCTTCCCGCCGCTGGTCATGGGCGTGGTCAAGTCGGCCACGGGCGGCTACGGGCTCGGCTTCGTGCTGATGGCCCTGGTCGCGCTGATCTGCCTCGGCGTGCTGCACGGGCTCGCCCGCTAGCCCCCTGCGGGGAACTACCGAGCGGCCCTGCGGGGCGATCCTGTCGCCGCGGCCGGGCCCGCCGTCGATCCTCAGGGCAAGACAGCGAAACGTCACGGAGGTCGACGATGTTCGTCGAGAACACACCGGCGCCACGGCCGGCAACCCCACAACCTGATGACACGCGGGCGCGCCTGGACCGCCTGGAGGCCCGCGTCGCCGACCGCTCCGAGCGCGGCGCCGACCGCCTGCTCGGGCTCACGCTCGGCGCCCTCGCCATCGCCGGCGCGCTGATCATCGCGATCGTGCTGCTGACCGGCCGCCACGACGTCGCGCCG
>JAICUS010000422.1 GCA_025935735.1 Solirubrobacteraceae bacterium
CGAGGCGACCTGGCGCGCGCTGGAGGTGCTGCGCCTGGCCGTGCTCGACCACCGCTGGAGCGTGCGCATGTGCACGTTCCCCGACGTCGGCATCGCGCTCACCGCGCGGGCGATGCTGCGCTCGCGCCGGCTGGCCAACACGCTGGTGATCGCCTCGCACCCGCGCCTGGACGAGCGCCTGCGGCTGCTGCTGTGGGAGTTCGCCGACCGCTACGGCACCGTCCACACCGACGGCGTGCACCTGCACCTGCCGCTGACCCACGAGGTGCTGGCCGAGCTGGCCGCCGCGCGGCGCCCGTCGGTGTCCACCGCGCTGGGCCGGCTGACCCGCAGCGGGCAGATCGAGCGCCGCGACGGGCTGTGGGTGCTGCACGGCGAGCCGCCCTCCCAGGAGGAGGGCGAGATCGCCGAGGGCTTCCGTCGACCGTCGGCCGGCTGACAGTGCACGGCCGGGTCGTCCGGCCGCTGCGGTATGTGCAGAGCGTGGACGACACCGTCTCCTCGCCGCCGCATGTCCTGCGCGAGTACGCGTTCATCGGCGACGGCGAGCGCGGCGGGCTGATCGGCCCGCGCGGCGACCTCGCCTGGCTGTGCTTCCCGGGCTGGGACTCGGGGGCGGTGTTCGCCGGGCTGATCGGCGGCGCCGGCAACTACGCCGTCACGCCCACCGAGCGCCACGTGTGGGGCGGCTACTACGAGCCCGGGACGCTCATCTGGCGCAGCCGCTGGATCACCACCGAGGCGACCGTCGAGTGCCGCGAGGCGCTGGCGCTGCCTTCGCGCGGCGACCGCGCGGTGATCCTGCGCCGCATCGAGGTCAAGCAGGGCCGCTCGCGGGTCGGCGTCGCGCTGAGCCCGCGCCACGACTACGGGCGGGCGCGGCCGGACGAGCTGCGTCGTGCCGGCGACGGCGCCTGGCAGATGCGGATGGGCGACATCCACGCGGTGTGGACGGGAGCCGGCGCCGCCGCCTGCGACGACGACGTCCTGCGGCTCGAGCTCGACCTGCGCGAGGGCGACGTCCACGACCTCGTGCTCGTGCTCGGGCAGGGCGCGCCGCCGCAGCCCGTCGACCCGGTTGTGACCTGGGGCGAGACCGAGCGCGAGTGGCACAACCGCGTGCCACCGCTGGCCGACACCGCCGCGCCGCGCGACGCCCGCCACGCCGTCGCCGTCCTGCACGGCCTGACCACCGGCGGCGGCGGAATGGTCGCCGCCGCGACGATGTCGCTCCCCGAGCGCGCGCGCGAGGGGCGCGCATTCGACTACCGCTACGTCTGGATCCGCGACCAGAGCTACGTGGGCCAGGCGGCGGCGCGCGCCGGCGTGTGGCCGCTGCTGGACGCCGCCGTCTCGTTCGTGCAGGCCCGGCTGCTGGCCGACGGGCCGCGGATGATGCCCGCCTACACCCCGTCCGGCGGCCGGGTGCCCGACCAGCACGAGCTGGACCTGCCGGGCTACCCGGGCGGCGCGGACATCGTCGGCAACCAGGTCAACGAGCAGTTCCAGCTCGACGCGTTCGGCGAGGCGCTGCTGCTGCTCGCCACCGCCGACCGGCGCGGCCGGCTCGACGGCACGGGCTGGGCGGCCGCCCAGGCGGCCGCGGACGCGATCGCGCAGCGATGGCGCGAGGAGGACGCGGGCGTGTGGGAGCTCGACCCGCAGCGCTGGACGCACAGCGCGCTGCTGTGCGCCGCCGGGCTGCGCGCCATGGCCGGCCGGGCCGGCGAGGACCGGGGCCGCGACTGGCGCGCGCTCGCCGAGGCGCTGCTCGGCGAGGCCCGCCGCTTCGGCCTGCACCCGTCCGGGCGCTGGCAGCGCGCCCGCGGCGACGAGCGCGTCGACGCCGCGCTGCTGCTCGCCGCCGTGCGCGGCGCGGTGCCGCCGGGCGCGCGCGAGAGCACGGCCACGCTCGCCGCCGTCCAGCGCGACCTCGTCCAGGACGGCTACTGCTACCGCTACCGGCCGGACGAGCGGCCGCTGGGCGAGGCCGAGGGCGCGTTCCTGCTCTGCGGGTTCATCCTCTGCCTGGCGCTCGCGCAGCAGGGCCGCGACGCCGAGGCGCTGCGCTGGTTCGAGCGCGCCCGCGCGTCCTGCGGCCCGCCCGGCCTGCTGTCCGAGGAGTTCGACGTCGTGCAGCGCCAGCTGCGCGGCAACCTCCCCCAGGCGTTCGTGCACGGCATGCTGCTCGAGTGCGCGGCCACGCTCGGGGACCCGGCCGCGCTCGCCGCCGCCGGCCGCGACGGCCCGACGGCCGCGCCGGCCGCCGCGCCGCGGTGAGACGGCACGCGGCCGCCGCGTGCGCGGCCGCCATGGGCACGGGGATCGTCTCGCTCGACCTGTACGACGCGGGGCTCGCCGGGCCGTCGACCGTGCTGCTGGCGATCGCCGCGGCGATCGACATCGCGCTGCTGGTCGGCGGCGGGCTGTTCGGCCAGATCGCCGCCGTCCCGGCGGTGGCGGTGGTCGGCTCCGGCCTCGCCGCGCGGGGTGACGTCGCCTGGCCGCTGCTGGTGGCCGCGGCGCTGCTGTGGGCGGCGCAGCTGCCCAGCCTGCGGCTGCCCGAGCGGGTGAGCGGCGTGGACCTGCTGCCGGTCGTGGCCATCCAGTCGGTGGTCATCGTGGCCGGCGACGTCCAGCCCCGCGAGGGCTGGCTCCACGTGCCGGCGATCGTCGTCATGTGCGCCGGAGCGATCCACTACGCCGTGCTCATCGTCCGCCTCGAGCGCCGGCATGTCGCCCACGGCCCGGGCGACCAGTGGATCGCCGGCGGCGCCGCCGCGATCACCGCGCTGGCCTGCGCCACGCTGGCTCGCAACGGCGACGGCGAGGCGCTCGACCTGGCCGCCGTCGCGGTGTGGGTCGGCGCCATGCTCTGGCTGCCGTTCCTGGTGGCGGGCGAGCTGCGCCACCCGCGCCTCGGCGCGCTCGGCCGGCGCTGGGCGACCGTCTTCCCGCTCGGCATGTACGCGGCCATGAGCTTCGCCGTGGCGAGCGTGGCCGACCTGCCCGCGGTGCACGCCTTCGCGCTCGCCTGGACCGCCGTCGCCACGGTCGTCTGGGCGGTCGTCGTCGCCGCCGCCGTAAGTCGCCCGACATTCGTCGCCCGGCTTACCGGCGGTCCGCGCGGCGGCGGCGGCGCGGGGTAGCGCTCGGCGCATGGCAAGCACTGCGTCTGACCTATTCGTGGAACGCCTGATGGACTGGGGCGTCGACACCGTCTTCGGGCTGCCCGGCGACGGGATCAACGGCTTCATGGAGGCGCTGCGGACCCGGCACGACCGCCTGCGCTACGTCCACGTCCGCCACGAGGAGGTCGGCGCGATGGCCGCGGTCGGCTACGCGCGGCTGACCGGCAAGCTCGGCGTGTGCTTCGCCACCTCCGGGCCGGGCGCGATCCACCTGGCCAACGGGCTGCTCGACGCGCGGCTGGAGGGCGTGCCGCTGCTGGCCATCACCGGCATGACCTACCACGACCTGATCGGCACGCACTACCTGCAGGACTACGACACCGACTACCTGTTCTCCAACCTCGCCGCCTACAACCAGCGGATCATGAGCCCCGAGCACATCCACAACGTGCTCGACCTGGCCTGCCGCACCGCGCTGTCGAACCGCGTGCCGGTGCACATCGCGTTCCCGATCGACTATCAGAGCGCGGACGCCGAGGACCTCATGCGCTACAAGCGCAACGTCCCCGGCCACACCACCACGGCCTACCGGACGCCGCTGCGCACGCCGCCGGAGAGCGAGCTCAAGGCGGCCGCGGACGTGCTGCGCGGCAAGGCCAAGCCGGTGATCCTGGCCGGCCAGGGCGCGCGCGGCGCCCGCGCCGAGCTCGAGCAGCTGGCCGAGACGCTGGGCGCGCCGATCGCCAAGGCCTCGCTGGGCAAGGACGCCGTCCCGGACGACAGCCCATACGTCACCGGCGGCATCGGCGTGCTCGGCACGCGGCCGACCCAGGAGGCGATGGAGGGCTGCGACGCGTTCGTGCTGGTCGGCTCCTCGATGCCCTACATCGAGTTCCTGCCCTCGCCCGGCCAGGCGGTGTGCGTGCAGATCGACGACAAGCCCGAGCGCATCGGGCTGCGCTACCCGGCCGACGTCGGCCTCGTCGGCGACGCCAAGGCGACGCTGCAGGCGCTCCTCCCCCACCTCGCGCGCAACGAGGACCGCGGCTTCCTCGAGCAGGCCCAGCAGGGCATCGCCGACTGGTGGAGCCTGATGGAGCAGCGCGGCACCCGCACCGAGACGCCGATGAAGCCGCAGGTCGTCGCCTGGGAGCTCTCCAAGGCGCTCGCGGACGACGCGATCGTCTGCGGCGACTCCGGCCAGGTCACCTACTGGGTGACGCAGATGATGCTGCGGGGCGACCAGAAGTTCGTCTACAGCGGCACCAACTGCTCGATGGCCGCGGCGCTGCCCTACGCCATCGGCGCGCAGACCGCGTACCCGGACCGCCAGGTCATCGCGTTCACCGGCGACGGCTCGCTGACCATGCAGATGGGCGACCTGGCCACGCTCATGCAGCACGAGCTGCCGGTCAAGCTGATCGTCTTCAAGAACAACTCGCTCGGGCTCATCAAGTGGGAGCAGATGATCTTCCTGGGCAACCCGGAGTACGGCGTCGACTTCGCGCCGGTGGACTTCGTCAAGATCGCCGAGGGCTGCGGCGCGACCGCGTTCCACATCGAGGAGCCCGAGCGCTGCGGCGAGACCCTGCGCGAGGCGCTGGCCACGCCCGGCCCCGTGGTGGTCGAGGCGGTCGTCGACCCGAACGAGCCGCCGCTGCCGGCCAAGATCACCGGCGAGCAGGCGAAGATGATGTACGACGCGCTGCGCCGCGGCGAGGAGAGCCGCAAGCGGATCGGGCTGACCATCGGGCGCACGATGCTGGAGGAGTCGCTGGAGCCGGCGAGCCCCTATGGCGTGCTGGCCCGGGTCAAGGAGAAGATCGGGCGGAGCTGAGGCGATGCTCGACGCACGGGCACTGGCGCACGAGCTCGCCCGCGAGGTGCGCGGCGAGGTGCGCTTCTCCGCCGGCAGCCGCGCGCTGTACGCCAACGACGCGTCGGTCTACCGCCAGGTGCCGCTGGGCGTCGTCGTCCCGCGCGACGCGGACGACGTCGTCGCCGCGGTGGCGGCCTGCCGGCGCCACGGCGCGCCGCTGTGCGCCCGCGGCTGCGGCACCGGCCTGGCCGGCCAGACGGTCAACGAGGCCGTCATGCTCGACTTCTCCAAGTACATGCACGCGCTGGTCGAGCTCGACCCCGACCGAAAGCACGCCCGCGTGCAGCCGGGGCTCGTGCTCGATCGCCTGCGCGACGCCGCCGAGGAGCACGGGCTGACGTTCGGCCCCGACCCGGCGACGCACAGCCGCTGCACGCTCGGCGGCATGATCGGCAACAACTCCTGCGGCACGCACTCGATCCTCGCCGGCGTCACGGCCGACAAC
>JAICUS010000296.1 GCA_025935735.1 Solirubrobacteraceae bacterium
CAGGAACACCGCCCGGTCGAACGCCGCGTGCGGTGCCACCGGCGTGACCAGCAGCCCGCGGTGGCGCGCCGACACGATCGGCCCGCCGGCGGCGAACGAGTAGGCGGTCGAGCCCGTCGGGGTGGCGATGACCAGCGCGTCCGCGGTGTAGCGGGCGAACACCTCGTCCTCCACCTCGACCGCCAGCGCCGCCGGGCCGTGGCCGGGGTGGCGCGAGAGCGCCGAGTCGTTGAACGCCGTGAGCGGCAGCCCGTCGATGTCGCCGAGCACGTTCATCGTCGCCCGCGCCTCCAGCCGGAACTCGCCGCGGTCGATCTGGTCCAGCGCCGCGGGCAGCTCGCCGAGGTTCACCTCGGCGAGGAAGGCCAACCGGCCGAGGTTGACCCCGAGCACCGGCACCTCGTGCGGCGTGGCGAGCTTGAGCGCGCGCAGGATCGTCCCGTCGCCGCCCAGCCCGATGACCAGCGAGCCGCCGGCCGCCAGCTCGTCCTCGTCCACCGTGGTCACGCCGGGCGGCAGCAGGTCGCGCGCCTCGTGCAGGCCGCGCACCTCGCAGCCGTGGCGCTCGGCCCAGCGCAGGACGCACTCGATGAGCTGGTGGCTGTCGCGCCGCGGGTGGACGACGACGCCGATCGCCTGGCCGATCACGGCTCGTCGCGATGGACGGTGTCCGGCGAGAACGCGGGCAGGCACACGGCGACGTACTCCGCGCCCTCGGGGGTGGAGTAGCGGACCCACTCCCCGGCCCGGGCCAGCACGGCCTGGCCGGGGACGACCTCCAGCTCGCCCCCCTCGTGCTCCACGCGCAGCGCGCCCGTGAGCACGAGCGTGTACTCGTCGAACTCCGGCCGCTGCCCGGGCTCCACCCAGCCGGCCGGCGAGCGCATGTGCGCCACGCTGAGGCGCGCCTCGCCGGTGTTGACGCGGCCGGCGTACTCGTCGATCAGCTTCGGCTTGGTGCCGGCGGCCTCGACGCGCGAGGGGGACTCGATCAGCTCGGGCATCGCCGGCCAGTCTACGGCGAGTAGCGTCCCGGGCATGAGCGCCACCGACGACCTGCTGCGCAACAACGAGACCTACGCCGCGAGCTTCGACAAGGGCGACCTGGCCACGCCGCCCTCACGGAAGGTGGCGGTGATCGCCTGCATGGACGCGCGCCTGGACGTGCACGCGATCCTCGGCCTGGACATCGGCGAGGCGCACGTCATCCGCAACGCCGGCGGCGTGGTCACCGACGACGCGATCCGCTCGCTGGCCATCTCCCAGCGCCTGCTCGGCACCGAGGAGATCATCCTGCTCCATCACACCGAGTGCGGGATGCTCACGTTCTCCGACGACGTGTTCCGCAGGCAGATCCAGGCCGACACCGGGATCAAGCCGCCGTGGTCGCCGGAGTCGTTCACGGACCTCGACGCCGACGTCCGCAGCTCGATCGGGCGCATCCGCACGAGCCCGTTCCTCCCGCACAAGGACTCGGTGCGCGGGTTCGTCTACGACGTCAAGAGCGGCCGGCTGCGCGAGGTCAGCTGACGGCGGGGGCGAGCGCGGCCAGCGTGCGCTCCAGCCCGGCGCGCAGCGGCGTCCCGGCCGTCCAGCCGAGCCGGGCCGCGGCCCGCCCGGGGTCGAGGCTCGAGCGCCGCACCTCGCCGAGCCGCGCCGGGCCGGCGGCCGTGGCCACGCCGAGCGCCTCGGCCAGCGCGGCCACGCTCGTCTCCACACCGGAGGAGACGTTGACCACGCCCTGCAGGTCGCTCTCGCCC
This sequence comes from Solirubrobacteraceae bacterium, assembly GCA_025935735.1. Next base: position 1,761 of record JAICUS010000296.1, read on the forward strand.
GCCCGGATGAACGCCTCCACCGCGTCGGCCACGAAGAGGAAGTCGCGCGTCTGGCCGCCGTCGCCGTAGACGGTGACCGGCCGCCCCTCGCCGGCCGCCGCGCAGAAGATCGCCACCACGCCGGCCTCGCCCTCGGGGCTCTGGCGCGGCCCGTAGACGTTGGACATCCGCAGCGACAGCGTCGACACGCCGTGCAGGCGGCTGAACATCGCCATGTAGGACTCCGCGGCGGCCTTGCCGGCGCCGTAGGGGGAGAGCGGCACGACCGGCGCGTCCTCGCGCACGGGCAGCCGCGCCGGGTCGCCGTACACCCCGGCGGTCGAGGCCAGCAGCACGCGGCGCACGCCGGCCTGGCTCGCCGCCTCCAGCAAGGCCGCGGTGCCGCCGATGTTCACGTGCGCGTCGGTGGCCGGGTCGGCCACGGAGCGGCGCACGTCGATCTGCGCGGCGAGGTGGTAGGCCACGTCGGGCCGGGCCTCGGCGAACGCGTCCAGCATCCGCGGCACGTCGGTCACGTCGGCCCGCACGAGCCGCGCCCCGCGGGCCGCGGCGCTCTCGTAGTTGACCGCCTTCGCCGGATCCAGGTGGTCGACCACCGTGACGGAGTGCCCGCGGTCGAGCAGCGCGTCCACGAGGTGCGAGCCGATGAACCCGGCCCCGCCGGTGACCAGGGCGCGCACCGCTACGAGCGGGCCAGCTCGCGGGCGGGCGCTACCGAGGGCGCCGCCTCGCGCCGCGGCGCCAGGCGGCCGGCCGCCGCCGTGGCCCAGATGAGCGAGAGCCAGGTCAGCGCGGCCAGCACGACGTGGAACCAGACGATCTCGGCCGGCAGGTGCAGCGCGTACTGGGCGCTGCCCACCAGCCCCTGGCAGGCGACGAGCACGCACGCCGCGGTCACGGCGTTGCGGGTCTGCTCATCCGCGCGCGACCGGATGAGGAACCACACGCCGACCGCCGAGAGCCCGAGCAGCGTGGCCAGCGCGCCGTGCTGGTGGATCGCCCAGTCGAGCGTCCCCGCGCCGCGCCAGTCCAGCCGCGGCACGATGTCGTGCGTGCCCTCGCCGCCGGCGTGCGGGCCGGCCGCCGTGGCGACGGTCCCGGCGGCCAGCGTCAGGCTGCCGATAACGGTCAGCCCGCGCACGGACCAGACCGACAGCCGGTCGCTCGACCGCGGCCGGTCGCCCGGCTCGAACGTGGCCCGCCAGGCCAGCGCGAGCGCGGCCACCAGCAGCGCCATCGAGAGCAGGAAGTGGGCGATCACCCAGCCGGGGTCGAGCCCGTAGAGGACGGTCAGGCCGCCGAGCACGGCCTGGCCGAGCACGCCGAGCGGCAGCAGCAGCGCGATCAGCGCCAGGTCGCGCCGGAACGGCCGCCGGCGCCAGCCGAGGATCGCCGCCAGCAGGCAGGGCACGGCGATGATCGTCGTCATCACGCGGTTGCCGAACTCGATCAGACCGTGGGTCTGCAGCTGCGGCACGAGCCGTGTGGCCGTGCACTTCGGCCAGTCGTGGCACCCGAGCCCGGAGCCGGTCAGCCGCACCGCGGCGCCGGTGAATACGATCAGCGTGCAGAACACGAGCGCGACGTAGGCGACGCGCCGGTACCGCGCGGGGTCGACCGTGAACCGGCTCATGCCCCGCCATTGTGACAAGCGGTCATGAGCCCGGCCTCCAGTGCGGCCGCCGCGGCGTCCCAGGTGCGCGGCGCGGCCCAGCGGACACCGGCCTGCGAGCGGCGCGCGCGCTCGTCCGGGTTCTCGAGCAGCCGCTCGAGCGCGTCCGCCAAGGCGTGGGCGGTGGGCTCGGCAAGCTCGATCGGCGCGTCCGCGAACGCCTGCTCGGTGCCCGGCCCCCGCAGCTCGACGGTTGGCAGGCCGCAGGCCAGCATCTCCGGCGCGACCAGCGAGTGGTTGGTCAGCGAGAGCACCAGCCCGACCGTGGCCGCCGCATACGCGCGCGCCGCCTGCTCGGGCTCGAGGATGCCCAGCGCCGTGAGCGGAAATGGTGCCCCCGGCGTCACGGCGTCGCCATAGAGCGCGATCTCCGCGTCCGGCCGCCGGCGATGGAGCTCGGCCAGCGCGAGCATGGCCAGCGGCACGGCGCGCCGGGGGGTCGCGGGGCGGGCGTAGAAGAGCACGCGCGCCGCGGCGCGCGTCACCTCCGGCCGCGGGCGATAGACGGCGTGGTCGATGCCGAGCTCGAAGCTCGTGGCCTGGAGGCCGCGCTCGCGCACGCGGCCGGCCAGCCAGGTGCCCGCGGTCACGCACGGCAGCCCGAAGTCGTGCGCCCGCTCGGCCCACAGGCGCTCGGCCGAGGTGGGGTAGAACTGCGCCTCGTCGTCCTGCACGAGGTGCACGCGGGCGCCGCAGCCGGGCAGCCGGAGCACCGGCGCGACGGTCTGCCAGCCGGTGGCCACCACGACGCCGGCGCCGCGCCAGCCGGCCAGCCCGTCGTGGACGGGGGCGGCGAACGGCCCGAAGAGCTCCCGGAACGCCGCCGCGCCGCCACGGCCGGCGATCCACACCGAGCAGGCGTGGCCGCGGCGCTCCAGCCCGCGCACGAGGTGGGCGATCGTCATGTGGCCGCCGCTGCCGCGGCGGAAGCCGGGCACCACGAACGCGACGTCGAGCGGACCGTCGCCGGCGTCGCGGGGCGCCAAGGGCACGGGGCCGTCGCGCTCCAGGTCCGCCCAGGCGGCGTAGTCGCGCACCGGGTCGTCCGGCGCGCGCTGCGCGGCCGCCAGCCAGGGCGCGATCCGCCGGGCCGGCCCGCTGCGCAGCGCCCGCTGGGCCGCCGCGCTGCCGGCGAGCCGCGCCAGCCGGCTCATCGCCGCACCCGGCGGCCCGCCCGGCTCCAGACCCAGCGCAGCGGGGCCATCAGCCGGCGCACGCCGCGGCGCTCGAGCAGGCGCTCGGCGGCCAGCAGCGGCGCGAGCCGCCAGCGCAGGCGGTCGCGCTCGCCCACCACGCCGGCCTGCCGCTCGGTGCCCGCGCGCAGCTCGGCCAGCAGCCGCGCGTCGAACGCGGCGCGCGGCAGCTCCGGGCGGCGCGCGATCTCGCGCAGCGCGGCCGCCATCACCGTGCCCTGCTGCTCCCACGACGGCCAGCCGCGGGCGGTGGCCAGCGCGCCCCAGCGCAGCCGGTGCAGCAGCGCGGGGTCGCGGGCCAGCAGGTCGAGCGCCCGGCTGACGCCGCGCGGGTCGTCCCACTCGACCACCAGCCCGTTCTCGCCGTGCTCGACGTACTCGTCGTGGCCGGTGACCGCGGTCACGACGCAGGTCGCGCCCATGTGGAAGCCCTCCAGCGGCGGGCCGAACATGCCCTCCACGCGCGAGAGCTTGAGCACCACGTCGGACTCCGCGTAGAGCGCCGCCAGCTCCGCCTGGCCGAGCGGCCCGACGGTGCGGTCGGCCCCGGCCGCGGGGACGCCGGGCGTCACCGCGGTCACGGTCCGCGGCATCCGCATCGCCCCGGTCGCCTCGAGCGCCTCGGGCACGCCCTTGAACCACGTCCAGGGGTTGCCCTCGATCAGGATGCGCAGCGGTTCTTCGCCGCGCACCGGCGGCGCGGCCACCGGCGCGAACACGTCCTTGGCGATCCCGTTGCGCACCAGCAGGCAGCGCCGGGCCGGGGTCAGGGCCTCCAGCGTCTCGGCGATCCAGCGCGCCTCGGTGATCACCGGCAGCGGCAGCTCGTGGGTGAGCGCGGCGGCCAGCCGCTGGGCGTCGTGCGGGCGATAGAAGCGGTCCTCGAGCGACTGCACGAAGTACGCGTGGCGGTGCGCGGGCAGCTCGAGCGCGGGCCCGACGGTCTCCCACCAGGTGGCCACGGCCACGTCGTAGCGGGAGGCGCGCGCCACGTCCATGCCGTGCACCGGCACGTCCTCCAGCCCGCGGAAGCGCCAGTCGGGCTCGGCCTGGTCGCGGGCCAGCACGAGCTCCACCGCGAACCCGTGCCGCCGGGTCAGCTGGCGCGCGTGCTCGACGACCACGCCGACGCCCCCGGAGAGCTGGAGGTCGTTGACGACGAAGGCGACCCTCACGGGAAGTCGAGCGGGGCGGTGGTCGGCTCCCGGCCGAGCTTCGCCTCGAGCTGATTCATGTAGCCCCGCCACTCCCCGAACTCCTTCTGCGCCCAGCGGATGCGGTCCTCGTAGAACGCGAGGTTGGCCTCGCGCTGGCGCTCCCAGCGGCGCTGCGCGGCCAGGTCGGCCTGGATGACCGCCGAGCGCGAGGACAGCTCGCCCCGTCGCGGGCCGAAGGCGGCGACGAAGTGCGACGGCACGGCGTCCTCGCGCGCGGGAATCGCACCGGGGTCGGCCACCGGCGCGCCGTCCAGCACGAGGCAGGAGCCCTGCAGCGGGACCTGCCGCGCCACCACGTGGTCGGCCGGCAGCAGCCGGCGCAGCTCCTCGAAGGAGCCCTCGCCCCACATCGTCTGGTGCCAGGGCGACTCGATCGGCCAGAACGCGTCGTTGGGGACGCTCAGCAGCGCGGTGAACCCGCGCTCGGCGGCCAGCTCGATCAGCAGCTCGACGACGCCGGTGTAGCGCTCCAGGTGCTCGATCACCTCGAAGCAGGTGGCCACGCCGTCGCGCGCGTCGCCGAGCGCGGCGCGGACCGCTTGGAGCCCCTCCTCGCCCGCCAGGTCGGCCTCCACCGGCACGGCCTCGCCCGCGGGCACGGCGCGCACGGCCTCGGCCAGCGCCTCGGCGCTCGCGTCCACCAGCACGGCCCGGTCGGGTCCCTCGCCTTGGAGCGCGCCCGCCGCGGCCACGCCGGCGCCGCACCCGAGGTCGAGCCAGGTGCTCGTCCCGCGTACCAGCTGGGCGGCCAACCCGTAGCGCAGGTCGTGCTCGGCGCGGACGGACGGCGGCGTCTCGCGGGTGATGCGCTCCTGCCACTCCATGGGCGCCCAGCGTACACTCGGCTTTGTGAGGAGGCGGCTCCCCCCGGCGCCCGCGAGCATGCGCACGCCGATGCGCTTCGACGCGCTCACCGGCTGGGGGACCGGGCCCTATCCGGTGCCCCGCGGCGGCACGCCGCTGCGGCTGGCCTTCGTCGGCCAGACGACGTTCTTCGCGGCCTGCGCGCTGGAGGAGCGGTCGGCTCGCGTCGAGACGGCCTTCGTCGAGTTCCGGGCGGGCGGCGACGCCGAGGCGATGCTCGCCAAGGTGCGCGCGCTCGCGCCGCACGTCGTGGTCGTCTTCCGCCCCGAGGTGCTGCCGCCCGGTGTGTTCGCGGGCCTGCGCGCCGCCGTGCTCGGCTTCCTCACCGAGCCGATCCCCCGCGGCGACACCCGGCGCGCCCACGTCGACCTGCAGCGCCGGCGCCACGACCTGGCGGCGCTCGACCCCGGCAACGTCGACCGCATCGTGGCCTTCGACCCGCTGATCGTGCCGGCGGCCGACGAGGCGATGCCGGTCTGGCGCTCGCTGCCGCTGCCGGTGGCCGACCGGCTCTACCACCCGGTCCGCCCGCCGCGCGGGAAGCCGTCGGTCCTGTTCGTCGGGCGCTCCACCGAGCACCGCGAGCGCTTCCTGCAGCGCCCGAAGGCCGAGCTGGACGTCGTGCACGCCGCGTTCGGGATCGGCGTCGACGAGCTGGACACCCTGATGGC
>JAICUS010000123.1 GCA_025935735.1 Solirubrobacteraceae bacterium
ACCGGTCGATGCGCCGCTTGGACGTCGACGTCGTCCTGCTCTACGACGACCTCGGCGGCATGCCGGTGCTCGACCTCGCGCGCGAGCTGGCAGGCGCGTTCCCCGAGGTCGGGCTGATCCTGCTCTCCGGCGACGACTCGCCGACGCTGCTGCGGGCGGCGATGCAGGCCGGCCTGCGCGACGTGGTCACGCTGCCGGCGCCCCTGGAGGTCTTCGAGACGAGCCTGCGCGCCGCCGCCCAGTGGTCGCGCACGATGCGCGACCGGGTGACCGGCGAGGAGTCGGCCACCGGCGCGCTGGGCGGCCAGCTGATCGTCGTCGCCGGCTCCAAGGGCGGCGTGGGGACGACCACCGTCGCGCTGCACCTCGGCCTCGCCGTCGCCCGCCTGGCCCCGGGGCGGCCGGTCTGCCTGGTCGACTTCGACCTGCAGAAGGGCGACTTCCGCGCGCTGCTGGACACGCCCCACCGGCGCAGCGTCGTCGACCTCGTCGACGTCGCGCACGAGATCTCCGTCCGCCATCTGCAGGAGACGCTCTACACGCACAAGGACGGCTTCCGCGTGCTGCTCGCGCCCGACGAGGGCGAGCGCGGCGAGGACGTCGACTCCGGCGTGGCCCGCAACGTGCTCAACGCGGTCAAGGCGCGCCACGCGCTCACCGTGGTGGACATCGGCGCCGTGACCTCCGAGGCCAGCGCGATCGCCGCCGAGCTGGCGAGCCAGGTGCTCGTGGTCACCACGCCCGACGTGCTGGCGCTGCGCGGCGTGCGCCGGCTGCGCGACCTGTGGAAGCGGCTCGGCGTGCGCGAGGACGAGGACGTCCGCGTGCTGCTCAACCAAGCCTCGCGCAAGCGGGAGATCCAGCCCGACCTGGCGCGCAAGGTGGTGGGCGAGACGATGGCCCAGACCACCATCCCGGCCGATTTCGGCGCACTCGAGGCGGCGGTCAACACCGGCTCGCCCACCCGGATGGAGGACGGCAAGCTGCGCGGCGCGTTCGAGGCGCTGGCGCTCGAGCTCGACGTCATCCCGCAGGCCGAGGACGCCGCGGCGGCGCACGAGCCGCGCGGGCTGCTCGCCCGCCTGGGCGGGGAGCGCGGCCAGACGACCGCCGAGTTCATGGGCCTGCTGCCGGTGATCCTGATCGTGTTCTTCGCCCTGTGGGAGATCGCGCTCGTCGGGCTCACCTACGTCGCCGCCGGCCATGCGGCCAACGACGGCGCGCGCAAGCTGGCCACCAATCCGAGCGACGCCGGCGACGACCCGCCGTACCGCCAGGCGGCGATGGAGGACCTCGGTCCGGCCTGGCGCCGTGACGCCGTGATCGAGAAGAGCAACGGCGTCACCGTGTCGGTCACGCTGCACGTCCCGCTGCTGATCCCGAACGTGCACACGCCGCTGCACATCACCACCAGCACGGACACCTCGGTGGAGGACGAGCCGCTGCCGCCGCGCCAGAGCTCGGTGGGGGCGGCCCTGTGAGGCGGCTGCGCTCCGAGCGAGGCCAGTCGTCGGTCGAGCTGATGGGCATGCTCTGGCTGCTGCTGCTCCTCGCGCTCGGCGTCTGGCAGATCATGCTCGCCTCCTGGGCGGCCGAGCAGGCGCAGAACGCCTCCCGCACGGCGGCCCGCGTGCAGGGCCGCGGCGGCGACGCCGACAAGGCGGCGCGCAACGCGGTCAGCTCCGCGCTGCGCAAGGGCATGGACGTGCAGGTCGCGCCCGAGCACGTGACGGTCAGCGTGCGCATCCCGATCCTTATCCCGGGCCTGGTGGTCGACGACCAGCACCTGGTGGCCACGCGCGACGCCACGCTCCCGAACACCGGCGGGGTCACCTGATGGGCCTGCGCGACCGCATCGTGGCCGAGCGCGCCCGCGGCGAGGACGCCTCCGACGGCGTCACCTACTACCGCCGGCGGCTGCTCGAGGAGGTCGACCTCAACGAGATCGCCATCCTCTCGGAGGAGCAGCGCCGGGCGCGGCTGGAGCGCGTCGTCGGCCGCATGGTGTCGCGCGAGGGGCCGGTGCTCACCACCGCCGAGCGCAGCCGGCTCATCCGCCGCGTGGTGGACGAGGCGGTCGGGCTCGGCGTCCTGGAGCCGCTGCTGGCCGACGACTCCGTGACGGAGATCATGGTCAACGGCCCCGACGAGATCTACGTCGAGCGCGACGGGCGCATCGAGCGCGCCGACATGGCCTTCTCCGACGCCGCCCAGCTCTACCAGACGATCGACCGCATCGTCTCCCAGGTCAACCGGCGCGTGGACGAGTCGAGCCCGATGGTCGACGCCCGCCTGCCCACCGGCGAGCGCGTCAACGTGATCATCCCGCCGCTCGCGCTCAACGGGCCGACGATGACGATCCGCCGCTTCCCGCGGCTGTTCACCATCGACGAGCTGGTGTCGATCCGCTCGATGGACCAGCCGACGGCCGAGCTGCTGCGCTCGCTGGTCAAGGCCAAGCTCAACGTCGTCATCTCCGGCGGCACCGGCGCGGGCAAGACCACGCTGCTCAACGCCCTGTCCAGCGCCGTGCCCGCCACCGAGCGGATCATCACCGTCGAGGACAACGCCGAGCTGCGCCTGCAGCAGCCGCACGTGGTCACGCTCGAGGCCCGCCCGCGCAACGTCGAGGGCAAGGGCGAGGTGACGATCCGCGACCTGGTGCGCAACTCGCTGCGCATGCGGCCCGACCGGATCATCGTCGGCGAGGTCCGCGGCGCGGAGACCGTCGACATGCTCCAGGCCCTGAACACCGGCCACGAGGGCTCGCTGGTCACGCTGCACGCGAACTCCTGCGACGACGCCATCCACCGGCTCGGCACGCTGGCCTCGATGAGCGAGCTGGCGATCCCGTTCGAGGTGCTGCGCGACCAGATCAACTCGGCGATCGACGTGATCGTGCAGGTCGACCGCTACGCCGACGGGCGCCGGCGGATGTCCGAGCTGGCCGTGGTGGCCTCCAACCGGCGCGAGCACTTCCGCCTGGCCTCGGTGCTGGAGTTCGACTCGGACCCGATCGGGCCCGACCGCAACGTCACCGGCCGCTTCCGCCACCGCCGGCTGCCGGAGAACGTGCTGCACCGGCTGCTGCTGGCCGGCGTCGAGGTCCCGCGCGAGTTCACCGCGGTGGCCGACGAAGCCGCCGTCGAGCGCGAGGCAGGGGAGTGAACACCGCCGGCTACGCGATGCTGCTGCTGGCCGCCTCGGGCGCGATCGGCATCCTCGGGCTCTGGCAGCTGCTGGCCGGCGGCAGCCGCCGGGCCGAGCTGGCGGCGCGCGGCCGGGCGGGCGGGGGCGAGGGCTCGACCCGCAGCCTCGTGCGCGCGCTGGACCTGCGCTTCCGCCGCACGCCGACCGGCGAGCGCATGGCCGCCTGGATGGCCGGCGCGGGCGTGGGGATCCGGCCGGTCGAGCTGATCGGGCTCGTCGTGGCCGCGGCGCTGCTCGGCGTGATCGTCCTCTCCACGCTGTTCGCCTCCTGGCTGGCCTTCGTGCTGGCGATCGGCGGCTCGGTGCTGGCCGCCCGCACCTGGATCGAGCGCCGCCGGGGCAGCCGGCGCGACGCGTTCGTGGCCCAGCTGCCGGAGGTGGCGCGCCTGCTGTCCAACGGCGCGTCGGCGGGCCTGTCGATGCCGCAGGCGCTGCGGATGGCCTCGCGCGAGCTGGCCGACCCGGCGGGCGCGGAGCTCAAGCGGGTGACCGATGAGATGCAGGTCGGCCGCTCGGTGGAGGACGCGCTGGAGGCGCTCAGCCAGCGGCTGCCCTCGCGCGAGGTGTCGGTGCTGATGACCACGCTGATCATCCAGCAGCGCGGCGGCGGCGACACCGTGACCGCGCTGGCCGAGCTGGCCGGCACGCTGGAGGCCCGCAAGGACCTGCGGCGCGAGATCGCCACGCTGCTCTCCGGCGTGATCTTCACCGCGTACGTGGTGGCGGGCATCGGCGGCGGCACGATCCTGCTGCTCAACCTGATGTCGCCGGGGGTGACACGGCAGCTGACGTCCGAGCCGATCGGCATCGTCGGCCTGATCGTGACCGCGGTGCTGTGGACGGTCGCGTTCATCGCCATCCGGCGCACGACCCGGGTGGATGTCTGATGCCGGCTCTCTATGGCGCGCTGGCGGCGCTCTTCTGCGCGATCGGGCTGGCGGCGATCCCGATGCTGCGCGACCAGGGGCCCGTGGAGCGCCTCGGCGGGTCGCTCGGCGCCGCCCGCGAGCCCCGCGGGTCGCTGACCACGCGGCTGGCCAACTGGCTCGCGCTGCGGCTGGGCCCGCGGCTCGCGCCGACGCTGCGGGCGGGCCGGCGGACCGTGCTCGAGCACCGTCTCGACTACGCCGGGCGGCCGAACGGGCTGACCGTGCAGCGCTTCCTGGGCCTCAAGGGCGCGGTGGCGATCATGGTCGGGCTCGGCGTCGGCGGGTTCTTCGTCCTGCTCGGCGCGACCCCGATCCTCGTGCCGGTCCTGGGCGTCGCCGGGTGGTTCGCCCCCGACATCTGGCTCTCGCGGGCCGGCCGGCTGCGCCAGGAGGCGATCGAGAAGGGCCTGCCGGACTTCCTGGACATCCTCGCGGTCAGCGTGCGGGCGGGGCTGGGGTATCGCTACGCGCTGCGGCGCGTGGCGGAGTCGCTCACCGGGCCGATCTCGGAGGAGATGCTCACCGTGCTGCGCCAGATGGAGCTCGGCCAGGCGCGGCGGGAGGCGTTCCTGGCGCTGCGCGAGCGCAACCGGTCGGACTCGCTCAAGTCGTTCGTGGCCGCCCAGCTGCAGGCCGAGGAGCTCGGCGTGCCGCTGGCCGAGGCGCTCAACGACATCGCCGCCGATATGCGCCGCATGGCCCACCAGGGCGCGCGCCGCCGCGCGCAGCGGGCGGCGCCGCGGGTCAGCCTCATAGTGACGACGCTGATCGTGCCCGGTGCGATGATCCTGATCTTGTTGTCGGTCTATTTCTCCAGCGGTCTGCGGAACGGGATTGGCTGAGCGGCTCGAGGGACGCGGCCCCGACGGGGCCGGCGGATGGCTCGCCTCGGCCTGCCGGCAGATCATCAACCTGCGCGCGGGCATCCTGCTGGTGACGATGTTCTCGCTCGGCGGGAGCAGCGACCGCGGCGTCACCGCGGCCGCGCTGGTGGTGGCCGCGGCGGTGTCGCTGATCCCGCTGCTGCGCTGGGAGCGGGTGGGGCCGGCGATCGTCCGCCACCCGTCGTATCTGGCCGGCGAGATCGTGCTGGCGGTGGCGATCCTCGTGTTGACCGGCGTCGACAGCCCGTTCTTCCTGTTCACCGTGGCCACCGCGCTGCTCGGCGGGCTGGTCTACGGCTACTCGGGCGCCGCGCTGTTCTCGTTCCTGCTGATCCTGGGCTACTTCTGGGCGCTCGACGTGCGCGCGGGCATCGAGCACGTCGACCACAACTTCGACACCGTGGTCGTGCTGCCGGCGCTCTATCCGCTCGTGGCGCTCACCGGCGCCGGCACGCGGCGGCTGCTGGACCGCCAGGCCGCCGCGGAGTCCGCGCTGTCCGACCAGGCGCGGATGCTCGCCGGCCAGGAGGAGCGCGAGCGCCTTGCGCGCGACATGCACGACTCCCTGGCCAAGACCGTGCACGGCATCGGCTTCGCCGCGCTGGCGCTGTCGCGGCGGATCAAGGTGGACCCGCCCGGCGCGGTGGAGGATGCCCGCAAGCTGGCCGAGGACGCGCGCACGGCGGCCCAGGAGGCCCGCGAGCTGCTGTCCGGGCTGCGCGGCCGCGACGACTCCGAGCTGCCGCTGCCCACGGCGATCCGCTCCGAGGCCGCCCGCTGGGGCGAGCGCACGGGCATCCCGATCGGCGGCTCGCTCGACGACGTCGGGCCGCTGCCCACGCTGGCGCTGCGCGAGCTGCGCTGGATCCTGCGGGAGGCGCTGGCCAACGTCGAGCGCTACGCGCACGCCTCGCGGGTCGACGTCCACCTGCGCCGGCTGGGCGAGCGGGTGGTGTTGACGGTGGCCGACGACGGCTCCGGGTTCGAGGCGCCGGACGACCTGGACACGCTGGCCGGGGTCGGCTCTTACGGCCTCGCGGGCATGCGCGAGCGCGCGCGGCTGGCCGGCGGCGACCTCAGCGTCGAGTCCGAGCCGGGCGAGGGCTGCGTGGTGTCCGCCTGGGTCCCGGCGGGCGGGCGGGCGCGGCAGCGCGAGACGCCCGAGCCGCCTGGTACCGTCCCGACCGGGGTGGAGGGATTCACGTGGCAGGGGTAAGGGTCCTGTTAGTGGACGACAACGCGATCGTGCGGCGCGGCATCGCGTCGCTGCTGGCCGACGCCGACGGGATCGAGGTGGTCGGCCAGGCCGGCGACGGGCGCGAGGCGATCGAGGTGGCCCGCGAGACCCGTCCCGACGTCGTCTGCCTCGACGTGCGGATGCCGGTGATGGACGGCGTGGCCGCCGCCGGGCCGCTGTCGGAGCGCGCGAAGGTCCTGATGCTCTCCTACTCCGAGGACGAGCAGCTCGTCACGGGCGCGATCCGCAATGGCGCCGCCGGCTACCTCGTGCACGGGCGCTTCGAGCCCGACGAGCTCGAGACGCGCATAAAGGCGGTGGCGGCGGGGGAGATGGTGCTCTCGCCCGCGGTCACGCCGGCGGTGTTCGAGGCGCTGCGGCGCGCGCCCGGGACCGAGAACGAGGGCGAGGAGCTCGGCATGGGCTCGCTGACCGCGCGCGAGCGCGAGGTCCTGAACCTGCTCGCCCGCGGGATGTCCAACGCCGCCATCGCCGAGGAGCTCGTGATCACCAACAAGACGGTGAAGAACCACCTGTCGCGGATCTACGAGAAGATCGGCGTGCACTCCCGGGCCGAAGCCATAGCCCTGTGGTTGGGCGTGAGGGACTAAGAGGTCCCACGCCGAATTGGGCCCTCCGGCCCGCCTCGAAGTTGAGTCCTCAGCCTCTCGCGGGGACCCCGGGCCGGACGTAGATTGACGGCAGTCGTCGGTCAACCGATCTGCCAGGGGGCTTCACCTCAATGTCCAACCTCATCCACACCGCGCAGGACACGCTTCGCGAGCAGTGCATCGAGGCCTTCGTCGGCCTCCACTCGATGGTCGAGACGGTCGCCGAGCGCGTCCGCGACCAGCGTGGCCAGACCGCCGCGGAGTACATGGGCATCCTGTTCATCATCGCCGCGATCATCGGCGTGGTCGCGTCGCTGCACCTCGAGAACGACGTCAGCCAGCGGATCAAGACCCTGATCACCGACATCGGCAAGGGCATCAAGCCGTAGCGCTCCTCTCCCGGAAGTCCCGTTCCCGCATCCGGACCCGCCGCTGACCCCGGCGGGTCCCATGCGTTCCTGGGCCCTTTGGCCCACCGGCAAGATGGGTCCGGGGACCCTTTCCGGCGCCTCCGCGCCGCCGGTACGGTCCGGGGATGGGTCAGGCGCTCATCCGGGCCTACGTGCGAGCGCAGGATGCGCGCGGCCAGACGGCGTCCGAGTACATGGGGATCCTGCTGATCGTGGCGGTGATCATGGCCGGCGCGTACAAGAGCGGGATCGTCGAGGGCGTCGCCGACCGGGTCGGCGACCTCGTGCACGCGATCGGGATCGGCAAGTCGCCCTGACCGGGACCGCCGGTACCCTCGACGCCGTGGCCCGGTGGTGTGTGGTCCTGGCGGCGGCTCTCGCGCTGGCCGCCCCGGCTCCGGCGGCGGCGCAGGAGGATCAGAACCGGGCGCTGATCGTGCTCGACGGCTCGCTGTCCATGAACAAGGACGCGGGCAACGGCGGCACGCGGCTGGACGCGGCCAAGGCCGCGGTCCACCAGCTGCTGGACCGGCTGCCGCCGAACTCGCAGCTCGGGCTGCGCGTCTACGGCTCGCGCCTGAACCACACGACGCCGGCGCGGGAGTGCCGGGACACGCAGCTGGAGATCCCGGTGGGGCCGCTGGACAAGTCCGCGTTCAACGCCGCCGTCGACAGGCTGAAGGCGAAGGGGATGACGCCGATCGGCAACTCGCTGCTGGCCACTCCCGACGACCTGGGCTCCGCCCCGGGGCGGCGCAGCGTCGTGCTGGTGTCCGACGGCGGCGACAACTGCGCGCCGCCCGACCCCTGCAAGGCGGCGGCCCAGGTGGCGCACCAGGGGATCAGCCTCGCCATCTCGGTGGTCGGGCTGCAGGTGGACCCGCGGGCGCGGCGGCAGTTGCAGTGCATCGCCAAGGCCGGCGGCGGCGCGTACGTGGACGTGCAGGACGCGGGCCGGCTGGGCGACGAGCTGGCGGCGGCGCTCGCGCGGGCGTTCCGCTCCTATGACCCGTCCGGGACGCCGGTGACCGGCGGCCCGTCGGCCGCCCAGGCCACGGCGCTCGGGACGGGCCTCTACCAGGACGTGATCCGGCCCTACGAGACGCGCTGGTACTCGATCCAGGTGCCGGCCGGGCGCCGGCTCGTGACCTCGGTGACCGAGATCGCGTCGTTCAAGGCGCGCGGGTTCGCGGAGTTCCACACGACGCTGGTCGACCCGAAGGGCAACCAGGTCGACTTCCAGTCGGAGGGGATCGAGGGGCGCGACTCGACCACGGGGCGCGCGCAGACCTTCAGCCCGCGGCTGGACGAGGCGGCCGGCAGCAAGTGGCCGCCGGGCCGCTACACGCTGCGCGTGGACATCGCCCGGCACAGCACCAACACGCTGGACGCGCTCGACATCCCGCTGGAGATCGGCGTCCAGCTGCTCGAGCCGGGCGAGGACCCGGGGATGGTGCGCAATAACGGCGCGCTCGCGTCGCCCACGCCCACGGCCACGGCCACGCCGAAGGCCACGACGACCGCGGCGCCGGGCGGGGGCGGCGGCGACGGCGGCGGGTCGGGCGTCTCGGCCAGCGTCGTGATCATCGTGGGGTTGATCGGCCTGGTCGTCGGGCTGGTGGCGGCGGCCGCGCTGGGGCGCCGGAGGCCGGCGTGAGGGCGCTCGGCGCGGCGCTGGCGCTGGCGTTGGTGCTCGCCGCCCCCGCCGCGGCGCAGACGACCGACACGCCGGTCGTCGGCGGCGGGTCGTTCAACGCCGCCCCGATCCTCCAGCCGGGCTCCTACTCCGACACCGTGCTGCCGGCCGAGTACCTCTACTACGCGGTCCGGGTGGGCCCGGGCCAGCGGCTGCAGCTGTCCGGGCACACCGACCTCAGCCGCACCGAGCTGTTCCATCTCGGCATCCCCGTCCTCTACATGACGATCCACTCGCCCACGCGCATGGACGTCTCGGCGTTCGCCGACGGGCAGTCGGAGGCGGACATCGGCGGGCACAAGGGCGCGAGCTTCACCGGCCCGACGGTCCAGCCCTCGGGCGACGCCGACACCGACGGGCCGTGGACCGGGCCCGGCGTCTACTTCATCTCGGTGCAGGCGCTGTATCGCGCCGCCGCGCTCGACCCGCCGAAGGCCGAGATCCCGTTCCACTTCACGATCGCGCTCGACGGCGCCGTCCAGCCGACAGCGACGCCCACGCCGACCGCCACGGCGACGCCGCGGCGCACCGCCACGCCGACCGCCACGCCGGCGAAGTCCGGCGGCAGCGGCGCGGGCGTGGCGGCGGGGGTGGGCGCCGGCGGGCTGCTGATCGGGCTGATCGTCGGCGTCACCCTGCGGCGAAATCGCCGGTGAACGCAGCCGCCCACGGCCGTACACTGGGAGCAGGTGCAGATCGCCGACCAGATCAGGGCGGACGTGACCACCGCCCTGAAGGCGGGGGAGCGTGACCGTGTCTCGGCTCTGCGGCTGGTCCTCTCGGAGCTGCAGAAGGCGGCCAAGGACGGCGACGCGGACGAGCTGGCGGTCCTGCGGCGGGAGCGCAAGCGCCGGCGCGAGGCCGAGCAGGCGTACCGCGACGCGGGCCGCGAGGACCTGGCTTCCGGCGAGGCGTTCGAGGCCGCGGCCATCGAGGGCTATCTGCCGGCCGAGCTGTCCGACGACGAGCTGGACGCGCTGGTGCGGGCCGGCATCGCCGAGACGGGCGCGGAGTCCCCGCGCGACATGGGGAAGGTGATCAAGCACGTGATGGGAGCCGCCGGCGGCCGCGCCGACGGCCGGCGGGTGTCGACCAAGGTGAAGGACGCGCTTTCGTAGATGGCAAGACGGCAACTCGAGGTATCGAACGAGGTCGCGGCGGAGCTCGCGGGGTCCCAGGACGCGGCGCTGCGCACGCTGGAGTCGCACCTGGACTGCGACGTGTTCCTGCGCGGCAACGTGATCACCCTCGACGGGGAGGCCGAGGCCGTGCAGGCGGGCGCGACCGTGGTGCGCGAGCTGTCCTCGCTGGTCGAGCGCGGGCACGACATCGGGCCGGCGACGATCGAGTCGGTGGCGCGCGTGCTCGAGTCGGCCGAGTCGCCGTCCGTGGTCTTGGAGGACGTGGTCTGGCGCCACCGCAACCTCCGGGTCGCCCCGAAGTCCGTCAACCAGAAGCTCTACGTGGACGCGATCCGCCGCGCCACGGTCACCTTCGGCGTCGGCCCGGCGGGCACCGGCAAGACGTTCCTGGCGATCGCGATGGCCACCGCCGCGCTGTCGCGGCGCGAGGTCAACCGGATCATCCTCACCCGCCCGGCCGTCGAGGCCGGGGAGCGGCTGGGCTTCCTGCCCGGCGACCTGATGGCGAAGGTCGACCCGTACCTGCGCCCGCTGTTCGACGCGATGCACGACATGATGGACGCCGAGCGGGTGGCCTCGCACCTGGAGAAGGGCGTCATCGAGGTCGCGCCGCTGGCCTTCATGCGCGGCCGGACGCTGAACGACTCGTTCGTGATCCTCGACGAGGCGCAGAACACCACGCCCGAGCAGATGAAGATGTTCCTCACCCGGCTCGGCTTCGGGTCGAGGATGGTCGTGACCGGCGACGTCACGCAGGTCGACCTGCCGCGCGACCAGAAGTCCGGGCTGATCGTGGTGGGCGACATCCTCGAGGGGCTGGAGGGCGTGGAGTTCGTGCGCTTCGGCGGCGACGACGTGGTCCGCCACAAGCTCGTCCAGCGGATCGTGGAGGCCTACGACGCCCACGCCGCCGGCCTGCCCGCGCCGCTGCGCGATCAGCGGCGCCGCACGGCGTAGATTGCTCGAGGTGGACGTGATCGGCAGCGCGCTGCCGGAGGCGCGGGTGCAGGAGGCCGTGGCCTACGCCGCGGCGTCCGCGGGCGTCTCCGACGGGCACGTGGCGGTCTCGTTCGTGGACGCCGCGCGGATCGCGGAGCTCAACCGGGAATGGCGCGGCAAGCCCGGCCCGACGGACGTGCTGTCGTTCCCGGTGGATGAGTCCGGCCCGGTGCTCGGCGCGCGCGAGCTGGGCGACGTGGTGATCTGCCCGGAGGAAACGTCGGATCTGGTCGAGGCGGTCGTCCACGGCGTGCTGCACCTCACGGGGATGGACCACGAGACCGACGAGGGCGAGATGCTGGCGCTGCAGGCGGAGATCCGGTCGTGGCTGGGGTGACCCGCTCGGGCTTCGTGGCGCTCGCCGGGCGGCCGAACGTCGGCAAGTCGACCCTGGTCAACGCGCTGGTCGGCCGCAAGGTGGCGATCGTCTCCGACAAGCCGCAGACCACCCGGCGGGCGATCCGCGGCGTGCTCACCGCGCCGGGCCGCTACCAGGTCGTGCTCACCGACCTGCCCGGCGTCCAGCGCCCCCGCGACGCGCTGACCTCGCGCATGCAGCGGCGCGTGGAGGCCGAGCTCGCGGAGGCCGACGCCGCGCTGTTCGTGGTCAACGGCGAGCAGGGCGTGGGCGGCGGCGGCGACCGCTTCATCGCCGAGGCGGTGGGCCGTGCCGGCATCCCCGCGGTCGTGGCCGTCAACAAGGTCGACCGCCTCGACCGGGCTAGGACCGTCCTCGCGCTGTCCACCGCGGCGGAGCTCGGGCTGCCGGACGCCGAGGTCTTCCCGATCTCCGCCCGCACCGGTCGCGGCGTGCCGCCGCTGCTCGACCACCTGATCTCGCTGCTGCCGGAGGGCCCGTTCTACTTCCCGGAGGAGGAGTTCTCCGACCAGCCCGAGAGCGTCATGCTGGCCGAGCTGGTCCGCGAGCAGGTGCTGGCGCGGACCCGCCAGGAGGTCCCGCACGCCGTCGAGGTCCAGGTCGACGAGCTCGAGGAGCGCGACGGGCTGGTGTGGGTGCGCGCGCTGCTCTGGGTCGAGACCGAGTCCCAGAAGGGCATCCTCATCGGCGCCCGCGGCCGGATGATCAAGGCGATCGGGGTCGCGGCGCGGCAGGAGCTGGAGCGCGAGGTCGGCATGCAGGTGCATCTCGATCTGAGCGTGCGCGTGCGGCGGTCGTGGCGGGCCGATGACGCGCTGCTGGACCGGCTGGGAATCACCTA
>JAICUS010000051.1 GCA_025935735.1 Solirubrobacteraceae bacterium
GTTGACCAGGATGTCCGGGCAGTGCGGGAACGCCGCGGTGCGCGCGACGTGCGCCGCCGCGTTGGGCCCGAAGGGCGTCAGCGGGTCCTCGCCGTCGACCCGCCCGGTGCCCAGCACGCGCCGGCCGGAGTCGCCCAGCACCACCGGGCCGTCGAGCTCGCTGCGCGCGAGCACGAAGCCGATCCCGGGATGGCCGCGCAGCGCGGCGATCAGACCGGGGCGCTCGCGGTCGATCTGCTCGAGCGTCACGTGGCCGGGCAGCCGCGGGAACGTGATCAGCCCGAGGTTGCCGGACGCCATCACCGACACCTCGGGCAGCGCCGGGTCGGCCTCGGGCTCGGCCAGCCGGTCCCCGGCAGCGGTCCGGATGGCATGCCCGGTCGCGGTGTCGCGCGCCGCCAGCTCGGCCACGCCGCCCTTCAGCGACGCCAGCCCTTCGTCGCTCTGCGCGGCCTCCGCCCGCACCTCACCGCCGCCATGACGGCGCACCACGTCCTCCAGCGTCTCGCCGTAGCGCTGCAAGAACGTCGCGCCCTGGCTCTGGCCGTGGTCGGACAGCACGACCAGCCGGTACGGCCGCGGCGCGTGCGGCACCGCCGCGGCGATCGTGTCGATCGCCCGATCGACCCGCCGCAGCACCGCCAGTGTGTCCGGACGCTCCACGCCCGAGTGGTGCGCCACCTCGTCGTAGGCCAAGAACGTCGTGTAGACCACCGGCCGCCCGGCCAGGATGTCCGCGGTCACCGCCGCCACCTGCAGATCGAGCTGGATCACCGTGGCGTAGGCGCGCACGAGCGCGTACTTCCAGTCGCGCTCGATGCGCGGGCGCACGTCGCGGCGGACCTGCTGGATCGCCGCCCAGCGCTCGACGAAGAACTCGCCGGCCGTGCGCAGGGCGGTGCGGGCGACGCCGTAGGGGCTGGCGAAGTAGGCGAAGTAGTCCTGCCCCAGCCGGCCCGGCCGCCCGCGATCGGTCACCGTGCTCATCGTCAGCATGCTGTGCGGTGCGTCGCCGGACAGGATGTTCGCCCGGCTGGCGCCGTCGGCGTAGAGCAGGCCGCGGCCGTCGGAGTGGCGGCGCTCGATCTCCGCCGCGTCCTTCGGGTGGTTGGTCACGATCGCCCGGCCCAGGTCCTTCTCCCACCAGCGGAACGCCGGCATGTCGTGATCGTCGCCGTGCAGCAGCCCCGCCTGGCAGGCGCCGGTCTGCGAGGACCAGTTCGTCTCCCACTCGTGCAGGTGGTGGCCGCCGTCGTGGATCCAGCGCGCCAGCGCCGGCGCGTTCCCATCCCGGATCGCCCGCCGCAGCACCCCGTGCGCGAGCCCGTCGATCTCCAGGCACACCAGCCCGGGCACCTCGGTGCGCTCCACCAGCTTCGCCCGGCGGGCCTGGCGGACGACCACGTGGCGGTACCACAGATCGCCGCGGTCCAGCGCGAGCACGCCGCCGGTGGCGGTCGTCAGCGCCGTGAGCGCCAGCACGATCACGAGGGCGGACCAGAACCCGTCGACGTGCACCTGGTCCAACGCGCCGTCCACGCCCAACAGCACGACGGCGTTGAGCACCAGCGCGCCCAGCCCGAGCGTGAGCACGGTCAGCGGCAGCGCGACCCGCATCAGCAGCGGCCACACCACGGCGTTGGCCACCCCGAGCGCCAGCGCCATCGCCGCCGCCGCCCAGAAGCCGTCGATGGTCAGGCCGGGCAGCACCGCGCTGAGCAGCAGAAGCGCGGCCGCATCGAGCACCAGGACGACGATCGTCCGGCCTATGAGACGGGTGGGCATGCCGGCAGGCTGGCGGTCGAAGGGGTGAGCGGACTTCACCCCGAACGGGCGAGGATCCGTCGTCCGCCACCGGCCACCATGCCGGCATGGGTCGCCAACGGCTCCCCGATGACCTGACCGCCCGCCGCGCCGGCGTCGTGATCGGCGCCATCACGCTCGCCGTGTCCCTCGGCGCGGGCATCCTGATGCGCAGCGTCGACCGTCACGACTTCCCGACCATCGGCAGCGGCCTGTGGTGGGCGGTGCAGACCGTCACCACCGTGGGCTACGGCGACAAGGTGCCCAGTACAACCGAGGGGCGCCTGGTGGCCACCGTCGTGATGGTCACCGGGCTCGGCTTCCTGAGCGTGGTCACGGCGTCGATCAGCGCCCTCTTCGTGGAGTCCAGCCGCCGGCGCCGCAGCAGACGCGACGACGCGACGCTCGAGCACATCGCCCGCCGGCTCGACCAGATCGAGCGGCGGCTCGACGAGCTCAGTGGACCACGGCCTTGAAGGCGATCAGCAGCGCGCCGATCGCGGCGACCGCCAGGGCCTGCGCCAGCGCCGGCAGGAGCCGGTCCCCGGCCAGTCGCGCCGCGCAGAACCCGTAGAACCCGATCAGGAGCAGGCCCGACCACTTCGCCAGGGTGAAGGCGGTGTGCTCCTCCAGCAGCCCGGCCGTCGCGGCCAGGAAGAACACGCTCGGGAAGGCGACGCCGAAGGCGACCGCCGCGACCTCGACCGCCAGCCGGCGCAGGTGATGGCGCTGGACGTGCGCGCGCGTGCGCGTCTGGTGTCCGATGACCTCGCTGTAGAGCTCCGCGAGCCCCACGGCCAGCGCGGTGGCGAGCAGCGTCCCGACCACCACGCCGGCGCGCGGAGGGTGCTTCTCCAGCACGACGATCAGCGCCATCCCGATGATCGCCCCATACGTCACCCGCGCGACCCTCTCGGACCCGAGGTGGCGTTCGAGCGCGCCGGCCAGGCCGGAGCGCTCCGTGGCGGCCGTGGGCTGGACCGCGCTCACACGCGCACCCGCTCGGAGTCGCGCTCGGCCGCCTCGCGGAGCTCGGCCATCCGCGCTCGCCGCGGCGCACCGGCCTCGCGCACGACGATCTTGACGACGGCGGCGAACGGGACGGCCAGGATGGCGCCGACCACGCCGAGCAGCGAGCCGGCGATCAGCACGGCGACGATGGTCGTGAACCCCGACAGCTCGACCGCACGCCGGTACACGACGGGGTAGACGACGTAGTTCTCCAGCTGCTGGTAGACGAGCTGGATCGCCACCATCGCGATCGCCGCCGGGGTGCTCACGGTCAGCGCCACCGCGGTGAGGATCACCGCGGCGATCGTGGCGCCGACTTGCGGGATGAGGTCCAGCAGGCCGGTGATCACCGCCAGCACCACGGCGAACGGCAGCCCGAGCACGGTGCAGGAGACGAACGCCACGAGGCCCGCGACGATCGAGACGGCGATGTTGCCCAGCAGCGACGACGAGACCCCGTGCACCGCATCCTCGATCACCGGGCGCCAGCGCGCGTCGGCCTCGGGCGGGGCGAACCCGAGCAGCCAGTCCGTGATCACCGGGCGCTCCATCAACAGGAACAGCGACAAGAACGTCAGCGTGACCAGCGAGAGGACCGAGCCGAACACCCCGCCGGCGGCGCCCAGCAGCGTCGACGCGGCGTCGGGTACGCCGCCCGCCAGGTCCTTGAGCGCGTCGTGCACCTTCTGATCGGCGCCGACGGAGTCGACCAGGCTCTTGAACCAGTCCTGCTGCTGGAGGTCCTCCCAGAACCCGGGAAGCGCCTGGACGAACTCCTTCAGCTCCCGCCACACCGGCGCCGCCGCCGCCGCGACGAGCAGGAACACGGCCGCGAAGAGCCCGGCGAACACGGTCAGGGCGGCGCGCCCGCGCCCCCAGTCCCGGGCCACCAGGCCCGCGACGACCGGATCGAGCCCCAGCGCCAGGACCGCGGCGAGGAAGATCGAGAGCAGGGTGCCCAGCGAGAGGATCGCCAGGGCGACCAGCGCGCCGACCGCCACCACGACGAGCACGGTGCGCGCGCCGATGACGATCTCCACGCGTTGCGGCGGCATGGCCGCCACCCTGGCGGACGAGGGGCGGGTGCCGCCTCATCCGGCCGGGATGAACGCACCGCCGATTTCACCCGGCGCGAGTGATGACGAGCCTCGCCTCTTCGCGGAAAATGCGCGGTGGAGGACGGCCGGGGACACGACCGGTGCCGTCCGCCGGCCCGCAATGACCGCCACGTCGGTTGTCTCCCTCACCACCGCCCGGACGACGCGTCCGGGTCGCGGCCTGATGCTGTTGCTGGCGTTCGTCAGCGCCCTCGTCTGCGGGCTCGCCGCCGTGTACGTCGCGCACCACACCACCGGGGACGCCGCCGACCGCGCGGCCCTGGAGGCACTCATCGTCGGCGCCCCGATGGCCACGGGCCTGTTCGCGCTGGGCTCCCGGTCCGACGCGCGCTTCGGCGCCATCCTGCTGGCCACGGGCTACGCCTGGGCGCTCACGGCGCTCGCGGAGTCGCAGGGCAGCCTGCTCTACAGCATCGGGCGCGTCGCCGCCTGGCTCGTCTTCCCGTGGCTGATCTACCTGCTGCTGGCGTTCCCGGACGGGCGCATCGGCCCGGGACTCGACCGCGCGCTGTTCCGCGCCCTCAACGGCCTGCTCGTCGTGCTGTTCGTCGGATCGGCGCTGCTCGTCACGCACTTTCCGGAGCTCACACCCTGGGCGTCCTGCCGCCTGGACTGCCCGCCGAACGCGTTCATGCTGCCCGACGCCGAGCCGGCGGCGATGCGCCAGGTCGTGCAGCCGGCGCGCGAGTTGCTCGCGGTCGCGTTGTTGGTGGGCGCGACCGCGGCCATGGCGCGCCGGTGGCGGGTCGCGACACCGCTGCGGCGGCGCACGGTGGGGGCGGCGATGCTCGCGTGCGCCGCGTCCGTCGTCCTGCTCGCCGCGTTCTACGCCGCCCGCGAGATCTCCTCCGGCAGCCAGCCGACGGCGGCGCTCGGCGTGCTGTGGGCCCTGTGCACCCCGGCGATCGCCGGCGCGTTCTTCGCGGGGTTGCTGCGGCGCCGCCTGTTGATCGGGCAGGCGCTCCTGCGGCTGGGCACGACCCTCGGCGCCGAGCGCGACCCCCGAGGGATGCGCGACGCCGTCGCCGCCGCGCTGCGCGACCCGACGCTCGAGCTCCTCGTGCCGGACGGCCCCGCCCGCTGGCGCGACAGCCGCGGCCGCACGGCCGCCGCGCTGCCGGCAGCGGCGTCCGGGCGCCACGTCACCGTCATCCGGGACGCGGACGCGCCGGCGCTCGCGCTCGTGCACGACACGCAGCTGGTGGCCGACGAGGAGCTCGTCCGCGCCGTCGGCCTGCTGCTGCTGACGAACCTGCGCAATCAGCGTCTGCAGACCCGGCTCGCGGCGTCGCTGCGTCAACTCGAGACGTCGCGCCGGAGGATCGCCACGGTGGCCGACCTCGAGCGCGTCCGGATCGAGCGCGACCTTCACGACGGCGCGCAGCAGCGGCTGATCATGCTGCGGATCCGGCTCACGCTCGCCGAAGAGCTGCTGCACAGCGACCCGGAGGCCGGCGCGGAGCTCGTCGCCGGGCTGGGCACGGAGGTCGAGCACACGCTCGACGAGCTGCGCGCCCTGGCGCACGGGGTCTACCCGTCGATGCTGCGCGACCGCGGCCTCGTGGCCGCGCTGGCGGGCCTCGCCGCGCACGCGCCCGTGCCCGTGCGCGTGCAAGGGGCGGCCGGCGCGCGTCATTCCACGGAGATCGAGACCGCCGTCTACTTCGCCTGCGTGGAGGCGGTGCAGAACGCGATCAAGCACGGCCGTGGGGCGACGGGCGTGTGGATCGTGATCCGGGAGGACGCCGGCCTGAACGTGGAGGTCCGCGATGACGGGCCGGGGTTCTCGCCGCCGGGCGCCGAGTCCGACGGCGGCTCCGTGGTCCCCGGCGGACTGCACAACATGCACGACCGCATCGAGGCGGTGGGCGGCCGGTTGGCCATCGAGACCGCGCCCGGGCACGGCACCCGCATCCTGATCCACGTGCCGCGGCGTTGAGCGCGATCCGGGTCATGCGCTTCGGATGATGCGGCGCGGCGGCGGGCCCGCGAGCGTCCCGGACCGTGGGCTTCGCATACACCGCGGCGGTGCACACGGGAGCCGGCCACCACGCCGGTGACCCGCTGCTGGTCGTGCTGCTGTGGATGGCCCTGGTGTGCTGCATCGTCGCGGCGCCGCTCGTCTGGCTGCTCAGGTCGGCCGTGGTCGCCCGCGCGGCGCTGCACCGCTGCCCCGCATGCGGTTCGACCGGCGTCAGGGCGGCGGCGTCCGAGCCGCTCGACCTGTTCGACGTGCAGGTCCGCGTGCAGTGCGGCCAGTGCGGGACCTGGCGACGGCTGCGCATCCCGCGCGAGCGCCTGCACGGGCACACCCGCGTCGTCGCGCGTCACAAGCGGCGGATCGCGAGGGACGCCCGGCGCCTGGCCCGCCGGCGCGCCGTGGACGAGCTCCGCGGCTTCGCCGCGGTGCTGCGGTCGGAGATCGTCAGCGCCGACGACTTCCTCCGGCGGACGCGGCCCCCGCGGCCGCTGCCCTGGGGCTGAGGGCGCGGCGGCGTCAGCTCGCGCTGGGGACGGCGGCGGCGCGCGCGAGGAGCGCCTGCGTGCGATCGGCCGCGTCGCGCGGCAGCACGAGCACGGGGCAGATGGCCCGCTCGGCCACACGGCGCGACACGCTCCCCAGCGCCATCGCCAGGCGCGGCCCGAACCCACGCGAGCCGACGACCAGCAGATCGAGTGCGGCCGACGCCGCGAGCAACCCCGTGGCCGGGTCGCCGTAGACCACGTCGACTTCGGCCTCGAGGTCGCCGGCCACCTCGGCGAGCGCCTGGCGCAGCTGTATCTCCGCCGCCGGCGGACTGCCGGCGGCGGGAGGCTCGCGCAGCGCCGGGTCGAGCACGGTGATCGCCCGCAACTCCGCGGCCCCAGCCCGCGCCAGCGCGGCGGCCGTCGCGAGCGCGTCGCGGCCCTCCGGTGTGGGCGCATACGCCGCGCCGATCGCCGCGGCTTCCCGCCCGGCGTAGCCGCGCGGCACGACGGCCACCGGGCACGCGTGGGCATGGATCAACCGCTCGACCGTGGTGCCGAGGAGCGCCGCGCCCACGCCGCCGCGCTCGGTGGTGCCGAGGACGGCCGCCAGCGGCCGGAGCTCGGCCAGCGCGTGGATGAGCCCGGCTCCGGCGGTCGCGGCTTCGACGACCTTGACGCTCGCCGCGGCTCCGCGGCGGCGCAGGTCCATTCGCAGTGCATCGAGCGCCACGGCCTCACGCCCGCCGTCACGGCCCAACGCAGCGGCCAGCGGCGGGTCGGCGAGCACGGCGACGATGACCAGGCGGACACCGAGGCGGCGGCTGGCGGCCACGCCGAACTCGACCGCCTCGCGCCGAGCGGAGCGTGGATCGAAGCCGACGACGATAGGGGCGGATGGCATGGGCGTCACCTTCGAGCAGCCGGACGCGCGCCGCAATGGTGCGCGCACCCCCGCGGATAGGCCGGTGAACCCCATTGCCCGGGGGAGTGACGTGGCCGAGGCTGGCGGTGGATCGCTGCGGCGGTCGTCGACCAGAAAGCCCGGAAAGGCGGCGCGATGAGCTTGCTGTGGTTGTTGCTGGTCCTGCTGGAGGTGATCGTCCTCGTCTTCACGCTGGTCGACGTGTTCACCCGCCACCTCGGCGCCGGCAAGACGGCCGCGTGGACCCTTCTGGTCGTCATCCTGCCGCTGGCCGGGGCGGCGCTGTACTGGATCGTCCGGCCGACGCCGCCCGCCGAGGTCGAGCAGGCGCGCCTCGCCCGCAGCGAGCTGCGGCGCGAGACCGAGCGCCGCCCGTTCGGCTGAGCGACGGCGGTCACCGGACGCCGCGACGCCGATGTGAAATGCTGAGCGTCATGTCCGGTGGCGGGATCACGCGGACGGTCGCCGCGGCACCGGGTCTGCCGGGGCGGATGCGCGCGGCCCGGTCGATCGGCGCGAGCTACGGCCACTACCTCGGGCGCGTGCTCCTGCTCGTCGTCCTGTATCGCGGCGCCGCGGAGATCGGCTACGCGCTGCAGTTCGCGGGGCCGGTCGCATCGATCGTCTGGCTGCCGGTGGGCGTGGGGATCGCGTTCCTCTACCTGCGCGGCCTGGCCTACTGGCCCGGCGTGCTGGTCGGCGACCTGCTGGCCAACGACTACAGCACGCTGCACCTCGGGTCCGCCATCGGACAGACGTGCGGCAACGTCCTCGAAGTCGTGATCGCGACGTGGCTGCTGACGCGACTCGCTCCCCAGCGCGACCCGTTGGCCAGGGTCCGGGGCGTCGCGGGCATCCTCGCGGCCATCGGCGCCGGGACGCTGGTGAGCGCGACGGTGGGCTCCGCGTCGCTGCTGCTCGGCGGCGTCATCTCCGGTCACGCGCTGCCCGGCGTGTGGCGCACGTGGTGGCTCGGCGACGCGTCGGGCGCGCTGATCGTCCTGCCGCTCGCGCTCGCGTGGGCCAAGCCGCCGTGGCAGTGGTCGCGCCGCAGGCTGGTGGAGACGGGGCTGATGCTCGCGGTGCTGGCCGCTCTGGGGCTCGCGCTGCGCCACAGCGCGGCGCTCACCTACCTCGTGTTCCCCGTGCTCATCTGGGCGGCGCTGCGATTGGGCCGGCACGGCGCGACGCTCGCCGTCGCCGTCGCGGCCGGATTCGTCATCTGGGAGACGACCCGCAAAACCGGGCCCTTCGCGTACGACTCGGCCACCGAGAGCCTCCTCGCCACTCAGCTGTACATCGCCGTCTCGGCGATCTCGGCGCTCTGCCTGACGGCGGTCGTCGCGGAGCGTCAGGCGTTCGCGGCCCGCCTCGCCGCCTCGGCTGCACGGCTCGTGGAGGCCGGTGCGGCCGAGCGGCGGCGGATCGAGCGCGACCTTCACGACGGCGCCCAGCAGCGCCTCACGGCGGTGCTCGTCCGGCTGCACTTGGCGATCGAGCTGGCGCACGACGCTCCCGACGTCGTGCCCGGTCGCCTGGAGGCGGTGGCCGGAGATCTGTCCGAGGCCATCGACGAGCTGCGCGAGCTCGCCCACGGCATCCACCCCAAGATCCTCACGGAGCGCGGTCTGGCCCACGCGCTGCAGTCCATGGCGCAAGCCTCCACGCCGCCGGAGGTCCGTGTGCGCGAGCTGCCGGTCGCCCGCGTCGACCCCATCGCCGAGACGACCGCGTACTACGTCGTGGCCGAGGCCGTGACCAACGCGCGCCGGCACGCCGGCGCGACCGCGATCGAGGTGCGGGCGGCCGCCGCGCACGGCCGGCTGCGAGTCGAGATCCGCGACGACGGCCGCGGCGGCGCCGGCGAGGGCTCCGGCTCCGGTCTGCGGGGCCTGCGCGACCGCGTCGAGGCCATCGGCGGCACGTTGGTCGTCGACAGCCCCAACGGCAGCGGCACCCGCATCGTCGCCACGCTGCCGGCGGCGGGCGGTCAGACTCCGTAGGTCTGCCAGAGCTCGCGCAGAGACCGCGGCGAGAGCTGGCGCTTGCTCAGGAAGGCCACCGCGCCGCTGGCCTGGAGGATCTCGTCGTCCGGCGCCTCGACCGACACGAGCACCACGACGACCTCGGGGCGCAGCGCGCGAATCCGCCGCGCCGCCTCGACCCCTCCGATGCCGGGCATGCGCTTGTCCATGATCACGAGCCGCGGCGCCAGCGCGTCGACCGCCGCCACCGCCGCCTCACCGGAGTCCGCCTCCCCCACCAGCATCATGCCGCGCGTGGCGAGGATGACCTCGCGCATCGCCTCGCGGAACACCAGCTGGTCATCGGCCACGAGCACGCGGACCGAACCATCGCCTTCCCCCTCCATCGCCGCAGTGTCTCATCTGCCGGGCGCCCGCGGCGGAGCATCCGGCGGGATGCATCGGGGAGACGCCTGCAAATGGCTGAACGAAAGTCTGGTCCACCGTCGAGCAACGCGGATATGTTTCGGCCCCGAGGAGCGATGGAGGGATCGTGAGAGCGACGAGGGCGGCCACGTGGGGGCTCTGGCTGCTTGCGCTCGCCGCGGTTCCGGCGAGCGCCGCTCCGGCGGTGACGCCTCCCGACCCGTCGACCCCTGGATGGTCGGCCGCTGCGGCGCTGACGGTCCCCCAGTATTACGACGCGGCCGCCGTGCTCGAGGACGGATCTGTCCTCGTGACCGGCGGGTTGGCGGGGAGCCGCTCGACCGCTCATTCGCCGACATCCTGTCCCTCCCCGGCATCCCCGTGATGGTGGCCAATGACGCCAACGCACGAGCCGTCGCCGAAGGACGCTTCGGTCTCGCGCGGGCCGCCCACAGTGCGTTCGTCCTCAAAGTGTCCGGGGGGATCGGTGGCGCGCTGCTGCGCCGTGGCCGTGTCCAGGACGGCTACCACGGCTTGGCGGGCGAGGCCGGGCACCTCCCGGTTCTGCTCGATCCGCTCCCGAACCCGCGCCCTCTCCTCCCGTACCTGTCGCAGGACGCGCGATGCAGCTGCGGTGACGCCGGCGGTCAGCACCTCGAGGCCTTCGCCTCCACGACGGCCGTGGCAGCGCGTGTGGCGGAGGCCCGCGGACTCTCCAAGGGGCTCGACTTCGCGACCGTGGCCGGCGAGTGGAAGGTCAAGGGCGACGCGCGGCGAGCCGTCGAGGACGCCGCGCGGCTGCTGGGCCAGGTTCTCGCTTCGATCACCGTGATCTGCGATCCCGCGCTGTTCGTCGTCACCGGCCGCTTCGCCAGTTGCGGGCCGGACGCGCTCGAGTATGCGCGCGCGGCGCTACAGGGGCTTTCGCCGCGTCGCCGGGCGCCGGAGATCCGCGTCGACGGGCCGGCCGGTCCGGGCGCGCCGGACCTGGAGTTCGGCTGGATCGGCGCAATCGGGGCGGCCCGCATGGCGATCGAGGCGAACACCTCGGCGGACGATCCGCCATCGGACGCCGATGCGCTGTCGCGACGCGTTTGAGGCGCGCCCAAGCTGCGGCTCTCGGTGTCACCGACCCCGGCGCCACAAAGGTCAGACGACCATCCGCACGGCAAGCCCGCTCGCGGCCTCGCGTTCCGGCTCGCCCGCGGAGGACACGGCATCCGGCGCGGACACGCTGAGACGACACTACTTCTTGAGGACCACCGTCCGGGTGGTGGTCCTCGAGTTGCCGGCGGCGTCGGTGGCCACGACGGTCAGCTTGGCCTTGAGCCTGCGCACGGCTTTGAGAGCCTTGCGCGCCTTGGCGGTCAGCTTGACCTTGACCTTCACGGAGCCGTTGGCGAGCTTGGCCGTGCGGGTGCCGATCTTCACCCGGCCCTTGGCCTTGCGGTCGAGCTTGGTCCTGCGCGCGGTGGCCTTGTCGACGGACAGCGTGAGCTTCGCCGTGCCGGCCTCGTCGCTGGCCAGCCTGAGCGATACGCCCTTGGCGATGCTCGCCGACACGCTCCTCGGCGTCGTCCGTGGCGCGGTCGTGTCCACGGGCGCCGGTGGCGGCGGCGTGCTCGTCGGCGCCGGCGTAGCGGCCGGGGCCGGGGTCGGAGTGGCCGCCGGGGTGACGGTGACTCGCATCGTGCGTATCGGCGAGCTCAGCGACACGTTGTCGGACGCGGAGAAGTCGAACTGGTCGGTGCCCGCGAAGCCGGGGTCGGGCGTGTAGGTGACCTCGCGGCCGCCGAGGTCCGCGACGACGGTGCCGTGCGCGGCATCGCCGGTGTGGATGAGCAGGCTCAGGCCGTCGGGGTCGGCGCACGGGAACGCCGAGAACGTGATCCGCACCGGCTCGCCGACGGTCGTGGCCGCCGCGCCGTCCGCGCACGTCGGCGGCCTGTCGACCACCAGGTTCACCGTCGCCTCGGCCGAGGTCTCGCCGGTGGTGGTGTTCGTGACGGTGTAGCGGAAGTGGTCGACGCCCACGAAGCCGGGCGCCGGCGTGTAGACGAACGGATCGCCGGTGACCGCTCCGCCCGTCGGAGCGGTGACGACGCTGACGACCGGATTTCCCCGGCACCGTCGCAACTCGGAAACGCGAGGGTCTTCGGCTGGTTCGGCGTCACCGTGGCCGTACCGCCGGAGCATTGCGGGGGAGCGGCCGCCGCGGTGGCCGGCGCCGCGAGCGCGAGCGCGGCGAGGACGAGCAGGACGGTGACGCGGCGTACGGTCATTCGGCGCTCCTCGCGGTCGGGCTCACCGGCGAGGGCGCGGCGGTGATCAGCGTCTCGACGGTGCACACGAGCCCCATCCAGCCGGAGAAGGGCCGCGGGTCGCCGCCGCCCAGGCGAGCGTGCCCGGTCGGTGCCGGGCCGTCGAGGCGCAGCTCGAGGTGGATCTCATGGGTCTCCATAGCTGAGCCGGACAATGCGCCGTCGTCCCCGCCGGGACATCTCGGCAGACCCCAGACGTGCCCCCTAGGATTTGGGCCGATGCTGCTGGAGCGCGACGGCGAATTGACGGCGTTGCGCGCAGCCGCCGGGCGGGGTGGCCCCGGGCTGGTGGTGGTCGAGGGGCCGGCGGGGATCGGCAAGACGCGGCTGCTGGCGGAGGCCCGGCGCGACGCCGCCGCGCGCGTGCTCGCGGCGCGCGGTGGCGAGCTGGAGCAGGGGCTCGCGTTCGGCGTCGTGCGCCAGTTGTTCGAGACGGCGGCGTCCGGGGCGCCGCTGCAGGGCGCGACCGCGGCGGCGCGGGAGGTGTTCGAGGGGCCGGCGGCCGGGGTGGGCCGCGAGGACGCGTCGTTCGCGATCCTGCACGCGCTGTACCGTCTGGCGGTCGAGCTCGCCGAGCGTGAGCCGCTGCTGCTGGTGGTCGACGATCTCCAGTGGTGCGACGAGCCGTCGCTGCGTTGGCTCAGCTATCTCGTGCGCCGGCTCGACGGGCTGCCCGTGACCGCGCTGTGCGCGGTCCGCCCGTTCGGGCGCCTCGCCCGGGCGCACCTGATCGGCGAGCTGATCCGCGACCCGCTCGCGGTCGTCCTCCGTCCGCGGCCGCTGAGCGAGCGCGCGACCGCCGAGCTGATCGGCGGCGACGAGGCGTTCGCGCGCGCGTGTCACGGCGCGACGGGCGGGAATCCGCTGTTGCTGGTCGAGCTCGAGCGGGCGCTGCGCGCCGAGGCCGTGCCGCCGCGCGCGGATCGCGTCGCCGACGTCGAGCGGATCGCGCCGCGAGCGGCGTCGCGCGCCGTGCTGGTGAGGATCGGCCGCCTGAGCGCCGACGCGGCGGCGGTCGGACGCGCGGCCGCCGTGCTGGGGGAAACGGCCGGGCTGTCGCTGGTGGCCGAGCTCGCCGGGCTGGACGACGCCGCCGCGGCGGCGGCCGCCGGGGATCTGGTCGCCGCCGGCGTGCTCGCCGACCAGGCGGCGATCGCCTTCGCGCACCCAGTCATCCGCGCGGTCGTCTACGAGGACATCCCGGTGCACGAGCGCGCACTGGCGCACGAGCGCGCGGCGCGATTGCTGCGCGACCGCTCCGCCGCCCCCGGTGCGATCGCCACGCAGCTGACGCACGCCCCCGCGCGCGGCGCGGCCTGGGTGGTCGACGTACTCGTGGAGGCCGCGCGAGCCGCGCAGCGCGCCGGCGCGGCCGAGAGCGCCACGGCCTACCTGACACGTGCGCTCGCCGAGCCGCCCGCCGCGGAGCGGCGCGCCGCGGTGCTGCTGGCGCTGGCGAACGCGGAGAAGGGGCACAACCTCGCGGACTCGAACGCGCATCTGGCCGCCGCGATCGAGCTGCTCTCGGAGCCGCTGCCGCGGGGACTGGCCACGTTGCAACTGGCCCGCGGGCTGGCGATGAGCCGTCGCGCGGACGAAGCCGTGGCGCTCGCGCGCCGCACGGCCGCGGAGCTTGCGCCCGAGGCCGAGTCACTGCTCGCCGCGTTCGAGGCGCTGGAGCTGACCGCGCCGCTGCTCGGCGCCGGCGAGCCGGTCGCGCCGGAGCGGTTCGCCGGCCATCGGCGGCTGCCGCTGGCGCCGGGTGCGGGGCCGAAGCTGCTGGCCGCGATCGCCGCGCATCAGTGGACCTACGATGGGGGCTCGGCGGACGCGTGCGTGCCGCTGGCGCTGGCCGCGCTGGAGGGGTGGGAGCTGATCCGCGGCGACAATCTCGTCCTCTCGGTGGCCGCGACGCTGGTCCTCGTGCTCGGCGACCGCCGCGAGGCGAGCCAGGCCTGGGACGCCCTGCACGCGCACGCGCACGCGTACGGCTCGATGGCCTTCAAGGCGGCCGCGAGCATCTACGGCGGCTACACGCTCTATCGCCACGGCGAGCTCGCCGACGCCGAGACCTCGCTGCGCGACGGGGTCGAGGCGCATATGCTCTCGCGGCTCGGCGGTGAGGGCCTCGCCGAGACCGGTGCCTGGCTGGCGGCCGTTCGCCGCGAGCGCGGCGACCTGGCCGGCGCGCGGCGCGAGCTGGATGCCGCTCCGGCGCGCGACGACCGCTCCCATGGCGCGCGCTACCGGCTCGACAGCCTGGCCGAGCAGCTGCTCGCCGAGGAGGACTACGAGCAGGCACTGACGGTCGCCCGGGAAGCCACCGCCCGCTTCTCCTCCCTGACCGCGATCGACACGCCGGCGCGCTCGCACGCGGCCGTCGCGCTGCACCACCTCGGCCGCCACGACGAAGCGCTGGCCCACGCCGCGGAGGAGCTCGAGATCGCCCGCCGCTGGGGCGCGCCGTCGATCGTGGCGCGAGCGCTGCGTGTCCTGGGCACGATCGAGCGGAGCCCGGAGCGCTTGCGCGAGGCCGCGGCGCTCGCCGCCCGCTCCCCCGCCCGGCTGGAGCAGGCCAGGGCGCTGGCCGAGGAGGGCGCGGCGCTGCGCGCCGCGCGCCGGCCGACGGAGGCGCGCGACCCGCTGCGCCAGGCGCTCGAGCTCGCCGACGCGCTCGGCGCGGACGCGCTCGCCAGGCGGGTCCGCCATGAGCTCTACGCCGCCGGCGGGCGTCCCCGCACGACGGCGCGGCGCGGCCCCGCCGCGCTGACGCCCGCGGAACGCCGCATCGTCGAGCGCGCGGCGGCCGGCCAGACGAACCGCGCGATCGCCGAGGCGCTGTTCGTCACGCCCAAGACCGTCGAGCTGCACCTGAGAAACGCGTATCGCAAGCTCGGAGCGCGCAGCCGGCACGATCTCGCCCGGCTGCTCGAGCGCGACTCCACCCCCGTCTGAGTCGATCGAGCACCGCCCAAAGACTGGGGTGCGCGTATAGGGGCCGCCCGATTGTGCGCGGTCCGCCGCTCGTGGAGGGTCCGGCGAATGAACGCACGGATGTGGTGGGCGGTCGTCATCGCCCTGGTGACGGTCGGGATCGGCGCGCCGCGGGCCGCGGCCGCGAACAGCTCGATCACGGTGATCAAGGCGGGGCCCGGCTCGGGCAGGGTGGTCAGCGAACCGGCCGGGGTCGACTGCGGCAACGTGTGCACGGGCTCGTTCGCCTCCAACCAGGGAATCGGGCTGGAGGCGACGCCCGACGCCGGCTCGCGCCTGGGGAGCTGGTCGGGGCCGTGCAGCAACTCCAAGACGAACGTCTGCACGCTGCTGCCGCCGATCCCGGCGACGATCGTCGCGACGTTCGTCAAGACCGAGACCCTGACGGTGGCCAAGGCCGGCAACGGGACCGGCACGGTGACGAGCACGCCGGCCGGGATCTACTGCGGCGCGACGTGCAGCGCCGCGTTCGACCAGGGCTCGACGGTCACGCTGACGGCGAGCACGCGGCCCGGTGACGGGACCTTCACGGGCTGGTCGGGCGGCGGCTGTTCCGGCACGGACCCGTGCGTCGTGACGATGGACCAGGCCAAGACGGTCACCGCCACGTTCGTGTGGCCGTACGTGCTCGAGGTCTCGTTCGACCCGACGGGCTCGGGCAGCGGCCGGGTCACGAGCTCGCCCGCCGGCATCGACTGCACCGCGTTCTGCTCCGCCGCGTTTGAGCCCGGCACCGTGGTGACGCTCACGATCACGCCCGACGGGGAGTCGAGCTTCAGCTTGGGCAACGTGTGCAGCGGCAGCGGCTCGGCACCGACGACGTGCACGTTCACCATGAACGGCCCCAAGCGGCTGGACCTTCAGTTCACGAGCTACCGGCGGCTGACGGTCGCCACGACGGGCTCCGGCAGCGGGCGGCTGAAGGCCACCCTGGGGCCGATCGACTGCGGCGCGGTGTGCACCGAGACGATGGACACGGGGCTCAGCGTCGACTTCCACGTGGGCCAGTACTGCCTCGGGTACGAGTGCATCATCCCCACGGCCGATGCGGGCAGCCGCTTCGCCGGCTTCTCCGGGGCAGGCTGCTCGGCCCAGCCGGTGTCCGGCTGCTCGGTGGCCATGAACGCCGACACGACGATCACGGCCACGTTCACGAAGACGCAGACGCTCACCGTCACCAAGGACGGGACAGGCACGGGCACGGTCAGCGGCGATGCCGGCATCGACTGCGGCGACACGTGCTCGGCCACCGTCGACCAGGGCGCGAAGGTCACGCTGACGGCGGCGGCGGGCGCCAACTCGCGCTTCGCCGGCTGGTCGGGCGGCGGCTGCTCCGGCACCGGCTCGTGCACGGTCACGCTCGATGCCGCGGCGAACGTGAAGGCGACGTTCAACGCCGGCGGCACGGTGACGGTCCAATACGTGGGCGACGGGTCGGGAACGGTCACCAGCGCGCCGGCCGGGATCGACTGCCCGAGGGTGTGCTCGGCCGTGTTCGACCTCGGGAGCAAGGTGGTGTTGACGTCGATCCCGGGCGCGGACTCGCGCCTGTCGTGGACCGGCGTGGAAGGCGGCTGTGAAGAGGGTGGTTCCGCGACCACGACCTGCACGTTCACCGTCACCGGCAACCTGAGCGACATCGCGGCGTGGTACGTCCCGCGCACGTTCTCGGTGGTCAAGACGGGCGCCGGTTCGGGAAGGGTCACCTCCTCGACCATCAACATCGACTGCGGCACGACGTGCTCCGCGGTGGCAATCAACGGCGGTACCGCCGGGCTCAGCGCGCAGGCCGACCCCGGCTCGACGTTCGCCGGCTGGTCGGGCGACGGCTGCTCGGGGACCAACCCGGAGTGCGACGCGACAATCGACGGCGACATGCAGGTCACCGCTCGGTTCGAGCCGGCCGCCGCGCCCACGCCGACCGCAACGCCCGAGCCCACCGCCACGCCGCAGCCCACCGCCATACCGCAGCCCACGCCGGAGCCGTCGCCCGCGCGCCCAAGCGCGGCGCGCGTGATCGACACGAAGCTCGTGAAGGCGAAGATCAAGCGCGGCAAGCGCACGGCGACGTTCACCTTCGCCAACGTCAATGGCGCGAGACGCTTTCAGTGCGCGCTGACCAAGAAGGCCAAGAAGCGCAAGAAGGCGAGGTTCGCGTCCTGCGCGTCACCCAAGACCTACAAGAAGCTCGCGCGCGGCGCGTACACGTTCCGGGTGCGCACGGTCGGCGACGCCACTCCCGCGACCAGGCGTTTCAAGATCTGACGCGACCGGTCGAGCCCCGCCACCGATCCCGCGGCCGCTGAATCGATTCTCCACCGGTGATGCCCGGGGCGGCGCCGACACCTCGGACCCTGCCTCATGCACCCACAAAGCGCTCTATGCGCTTTGTTCCCCGCTTTGTTCCCCGCCGAGCTCCCTCCTGTCGGCGAGGCATCAGATGCCGACGCGCCGGAGAGTCGTCTGGCGGGCGATCCGGGATGTACGCACAGGCGCGCAGATCGGCCAGGGCAA
>JAICUS010000204.1 GCA_025935735.1 Solirubrobacteraceae bacterium
CTCGAGCTGCGCCACCTGCCCGTCCACCGCCGCCAGCAGCGCCTCGAGCAGCCGCGGCTCGTCGGGCGGCGCCTCGCGCAGGGCGCCCGGCAGCCACTCGGCGACGCTCATGCGGGCGCTCCCGTCAGCTGCGGCGCGTCCCCCGGGAAGACGAGCTCGTACGGGGCGGCGGCCACG
Organism: Solirubrobacteraceae bacterium; assembly: GCA_025935735.1. Next base: position 178 of record JAICUS010000204.1, read on the forward strand.
CGCCCGAGGTCGCCGGCGGCGCCGGCCAGGCTGAGGTCGCCGACGCCCACCACGCCCGTGACCGCGTGCAGGACCGCCAGCAGGTCGGAGCGGTCCAGCGGCTGACCCGGTGCGCGCCCGTCGGGCGCCAGCGGCCCGTCCGGATCGGTCAGGGCGGCCGCGGCGGCGCGGCAGACGCCGGCGGGATCGCGGCGCGGGTCGACGGCCAGCACGGCGCTCAGCGCGGGCCGGGTCACCACCCCGGCGCAGACGCACAGCGGAACGGTGACGTCGCGCCGGGCGTCGAGATAGTCCGACAGGGCGCGCAGCTCCGGGGCGAGCGGCGACCGTGGGCCGCTCGTCCCGGCGCGCAGCGCGGCCACGTGCAGCCCCGCCCCGCCGCAGGGACAGCCGGGCGGCCCGGCGCCGGCGAACGCCACGGCGTGGGAGACCCCGGGCTGGTCGAGGCTGAGGTCGGCCAGGTCCTCGAGCGAGACCGCCCGGTCGAGCACCCGCGAGCGCGCGGGCGCGAGCCGGCGCAGGCGGCGCTCGTCGTCCTGGTCGGCGCCGCCCGTGGTCGGGCCGGCGCCGCGCACCTTGCGCACGCCGCGCACGCTGCCGACCAGCGTGTCGATCGCGCCCCCCTCGACCTCCCCGGCCCGGCCGCCGCCGCCGGGGTAGGCGGCGACGACGTTGTTGCGCCCGCTGGGCAGCCGCGCGCCCCGCTCTCCGTCGCCGAACTCCAGCGTGAGCGCGCCGTCGCGCTCGACGGTGGCGGTGAACGCCGGGGCCGGCCCGGCACCGTAGAGGCTCGCGCGCTCGTCCCAGCGCAAGCCGTCGACCTGCACGAGCAGCGGGGTGGCGTCGGCGTCGGCGATCGGCGCGTCCGGCGTGGTCAGCCGCTGGAAGGTCGCGGTGGCGTCGCCGCTGCCCAGCGTCACCCGCCTGGTCGTGCCGTGGAGCACGCGCACGACGTTGGCGCCGGCGGCGGCCTTGAGCGGCCCCGCGCCGGGTGCGCCGTCCAGCAGGTCGACGATCAGGCCGCTGGGCGCCTCGCCGGCCGCGCCCGCGTCCTCCTGGGCCCGCGCGGCACGGCACTCGAACACGGCCCAGTCAGGCGTGGCGCCGTCACCCACATCGACCGCGACCCGGTCGGGCAGCCGGGCCGGGCGCGGATACAGGCGCAGCTGCGGCGGCCCGGGCGGGCGGGCGGCGGGGAACACGTAGTGGCGCGCCACCACGCGGCGGTCGAGCACGTAGAGCGACTTCTCCGCGCCGGCGCTGCGCAGCGCGCCCAGCGGGGCGGCGAACGTCAGCTTGGACACGCGCCGCGCGGTGCCGGGGAGGATCTCCCAGGTCACCGGCGCGTGAGCCTGCACGTGGGCGACGTCGCAGTTGCCGGTCTGCCAGTCCACCACCGCGACCAGCTGGCCGGCCGACAAGGTCTCCAGCGGAGCGTCCAGTACGACGGAGGTCCCGGCCGCGTCGATCGGCTCCGGTCCGCCCACGTCCAGCGGCTGGACGTCGCCGGTCAGCGGGATGCGCAGCACGCGCCGCACGCGCTTGGCCGGGGCGGCGGTGGCCAGGATGCGGTAGGCCGCGTAGGGATCGGTGAGCGAGTCCAGCACCGTGTCCAGGTCGCGGTCGAAGCCGACCAGCGTCGTCCCCAGCTCCGCCGTGCTGCCGGTGACCGTCGCCACCGACAGCGCGCTGGCGCCGGACGGCGGCCGGTACCAGAGCAGCAGCACCCAGCTCCAGAAGCCGAGCCAGTCGATGCCGACCGGCGGCGGGCTCGGCGGGACCTCGCGCACGAGCAGCAGCTCGTCGCCCGCGCGGAAGCCGGGAGCGCCGAGGAAGCGCAGCTCGCGCTGGTCGGGCGTGGCCGGCGCGGGTACCCAGGTGGCGGTGAGGCCTCCCCACTCGGCGTGCAGCTGGGTGTCGGCCGCGGTCTCGAACGTCTGCGCGGGCCGGGCGGCCGTGGCGGGAGCCTGCACGCGCGTGCCCGCCGGGACGAGCGGGTCGGCGCCCCGGTCGACGTCCGCCACCACCCAGCCCTCGGCGGCCACGCCCGCGCGGGCGCGGTAGCCGGTGACCGCGGCCAGCCGGCGCAGGTCGGTCCAGTCGCGGGCGGTCGGCAGGTGCGACTCGTCCGCGGTGAGCCGCGCCTGCGCGGCCACGCCGTCGGCGACGGCGGCCCACAGGCGGGCGAGCCGGCCGGCCTGCGGGTCGCCTCCGACGTCCCAGCGCGCACCGAGCGGCGCCCCGTCCACCGGGGTCCGCTCGACCGCGGCCACGAGATCGGCGAGCAGCGACCGGTAGTCGCTCACCGGCCACCTCGCACGACGACGTCGAGCCGCCCGCGCTCCGGCCGCGCCGGGTCGTCGTCCAGCACCAGGACCTCGTCCGGCGCGGCCTGGATGACCGTGTGGACCGTGCCGGCCGGCTCGTCCAGGCGCCGCGCCTCGGTGGTCTCGACGGCGTCCACGCCCGCCAGGCCGGCGATCGCGGCGACCGCTGCGGACACGTACAGCGCGCCGCCGAGCGGCGTCCGCAGGCCGCGCAGCGCGCTCAGCGCGGCGGCGCGGACCGCCTGGGAGCCGGCGGCCGGATCCAGGCAGAGCGCGAAGGCCAGCAGGACGCCGACCGGCGTCCCGTCCACCACCGCCACCTCGGTGCCGAGCATGCGCAGGCCGTCGAGCCGCTGCCGCACCGCCTCGCGCGCGTCGCCGTCCGCGCCGCCGAGATCCACCACGGTGGTGATCAGCGGCCACGAGCCCGGCCACCCCCGTCGCGCGGAGGCCCGCCGCACCCGCGGATCCCGCTCGGCGGCCGCGGCGTGGTCGGCCGGCAGCACCGCGCGCAGCGGCGCGGCGGCGTAGGCCTGCGGGGCGTCGCGGCGGGCGACGGCGAGCGGCATCGCCACGGCGCCGCCGGCGGCGGCCACCGGGTTGCGGGCGCCCACGTCGGTACGCACCTCCCAGGCCGGGACCTGGCCGGGCGGGCTCAGGTTGCGCTCCAGCAGCGACAGTGCGTTCGCGGCCACGTTGCCCGCCGTCCCGCCGCCCAGCTCGTAGCGGCCCGACACCACGCTGCCCAGCGGCGGCGCCTGACCGACCGCGCCGGTGCGAAAGCGCAGCAGGGGCGGCTCGTGCGCCTCGGCCTCGACCACGAAGGCGAAGTCGGCGCCCGGGTCCAGCAGCGTCGGCACCCACTCGGCGGCGGCGGTCAGCCCGGACGGCAGCCCGACCGCGATCGCCATCCCGTGCGGGCGGCCCGTCTCGTCGGCGGCCAGCCCGGGGCCGGCGGCCGGCCCGAGCTCGTACGCGTCCGGCGGACCGCCGTCCCGGCGCGCCCGGGCCAGCAGCGTCGTCCCGGGCGGGCCGTCCACCGGGCGGCCATGGTGGGCCGGGACGAGGTTGCCGCGCGCCACGGCCACCTCGCCCGCGCCGGGCGACGTATCGATGGTGGTCGGATAGTCGTGCGCGAACGCGTCCTCAGGCGCCCAGCGGACCCGGTAGAGCGCGAGCGTGAGGCCCATCAGCGGGTCGGCGACGGGCTCCACGGCCGTGAGGCGCACGACCTGCGCGGGGCGGCCGGCCAGCGGCGCCCGGAACGCCGGCGCGGGCGCCATCGCCGGCCACGGCTGCTGGCGCGTGCTCCAGCGGGCGTGGTCGTCCGGGTCGCCGGCGCCCACCACCTCGAAGACCAGCAGGTCACCCGGGGCGAGCCAGGCGTCGCCGAGCGCGTCGGCGGGGGCGGGCCGCACGAGCACGCACGCCGTGGCGCCCGCGACCAGCCGGCAGCTGTCCTCCCCCCAGGCGTAGATCGCGATCTCGCCGAGCGCGTCCCGGGCGGTGAGCCCCGCCTCGAGCACGAACGCCGTCTCCGAGCCGGGCTGGTCCACCGCCACCTCGCCGGCGGTCAGCGCGACGGCACCGCCCTCGGGCGGCACGGCGAGGTGCACGGCCGCGCGGGCCGACACGGCCTCGCCCAGGGCGAAGTCCACCAGCCGGGCGTGGCGGCGCACCGACGTGCGCAGGCGGGCGGTCTCCAGGTAGGCCTCGGTGGCCACCCGGTCCAGCCGGTAGTGCAGGAGGTCGCCCTGGTGGGCGAACAGCTCGATCAGCGCGATCGCCGGGTCGGCGACCGAGGTGTCGGCGTCGGGCTGCTCGCGCAGCAGCTGCTCGACCAGCGCCGCGCGCAGCGAGCGGTAGTCGCGGGCCAGGTAGTCGGCCACCGGGGAGGGCGGCGGCGCGGCGGGCGGCGCCGGCACGCTCGCGCACGGGCCGAGGTCCGGGCACTCGGGCCGCAGCCGCACGGCCAGCCAGGTGCGCAACGGGTCGAACTCGAGGCCGGCGGGCGGCACGACGGCGAGCCGGTAGCGGCCGAGGTCCGGCGCGCCGGCCAGCCTCAGCGCGACGTGCGGCGTCGGCGCCGCCTCGACCGCGGCGGCGCTCACGCTCACCGGCGCGCCGCCGGGGGCGGGCGTGAGCGCCCAGGCCGCCGGGTCGGCCAGGGCGGCCGGCGGGTCTTGGTAGAGGAACACCCGCAGCGTGCGCACCCCGCCGGCCAGGACCGCCCCGGCCGCCCGCAGGCCGTGGACCGTGGTCGCCGGGTCGAACAGGCGCTCGGGGCGGCGGACCGCCGTGCACTCAGCCACCGCTGCGCACCTCCGTGGTCGCCGCGTCGCCGGCCGGCGTCTCGCGGTAGGTGACCGCGGCCGCGAGCTCCGCCTCGCCGGAGCGCACGACGCTGACGGCCAGCACCTCGATGCGGTCTCCGAGCGCGGTCTCCAGCGAGCTGCGGATGCGCGCCTCAACGACCCCGGCCAGCGTGCCGTCGAGCGGGTCGAACAGCGCCGAGGCGCCCAGGCCGGCGCCGAAGTCGGGATGGTGCAGCCGCTCGCCCGGCCCCGTGAGCAGGACCAGGCGCACCAGGTCGGCCATATGGCGGCCGGCGTCGGCCTCGGCCAGCCGGCGGGCCGGCGTGAGCTCCAGCGGCTGGCGCGCCTCGGTCATCGCGCGGTCACCCGCGTCTGGTAGCCGGTCACCACGGCCTGGCCGCCGCTGCCGCCGACGATCAGCCCCACCGAGGTCGACAGCAGCGGCTGCCCGCCCTCGATGCTCACCCGCAGCGCCGCCGCGCTCCACTGCACGCGGGCGCAGGGCGGGCTGGCGCCGCAGCCGGCGAACGCGTTCGGGTCGTCGGCCAGCAGCGGCGGCCGGCCGTCCAGCGCGACCCGCGTCACCCGCGGCCGAACCATCAGCGTGCCGCTGTGCGGGCACATGATCCGCGTGCCGGCGTCCAGGACGTAGCCCGCGCTCATCGCACCTCCAGGGCGCCGCCGTTGAAGGAGATCGACGAGCGGGTGACCGCGACCGTCTGGCTGCCGAACGCGATGCCGACACCCTCGCCGTCGAGCGTGAGCTCCGCCCCGGAGGCCGCCCGCAGCTCGATCGCCTCGCCCCCCGGCCGGTCGCGCACCTCGATGCGGCTGCCGCCCGGCGTGAGCAGGACGAGCGTCTGCGGCCCGGCGCCGGCCACGCCCTGGCCCTCGGCCCACAGCCCGCCGGACCAGATCGGCACCCGGGCGGTGTCGCCGGCGGTCCATTCCACGAACACCAGGCCGCCCACCGGCGGGACGGCGACCAGACCCACCCCCGGACCCGCGTATGGGCTGCAGGGCACGCACCAGCCGGTCGGCTCCTCGCCGAAGACCTCGGGGACCTCGACCCGCACCCGGGCCAGCCCCAGCGGGTCGTCGTTGTCGATCACCGTGCCCATGTACTTGCCGGTCAGGCGCTCGATCACGGCAGCCTCCCGAAGGGCTCGTCGCCCGTCAGCCCGAGCGCGTTGCGCATCAGCGTCACGGCCTGCCGGTGGCGGTCGCCGGTCACCGTGTGACGGACGCGCCAGACGAGGTACCGGCCGGACAGGCTCGTCCCCAGCCCGCGGACCAGCACCGGCCGGCGCGCCCGCAGCATCACGCCGACGCGCTGGGTGTCGAGCTCCAGGTCGAGGCTGGCGCCGAACGCGGACCGGCGGGCGATGCCCTGCGCGACCGCCGCCGGGTCGACCTCGCCGTCCACCGCCACGGGCGAGAGCAGCTCGGTCGCGACCCCGCCCAGCGTGTGCGCGCCCTGGGCCTCGTCGACGCCGGCCGAGTCGGCGGTCTGGGCCGCGTCGCCGAGCGGCGGGATGCGCGCCGCCCGCACCCGCTTGCCGGCGGCGAGCTCGACGCGCGCGTCGACCGCCGGCGCGTCCAGGCCATAGCCGAGCGCGAGCTCGGCCTGCGGGGCGCCGAGCGGGTCGAGCGAGTGGAAGTGGCCGGTGACGCCGAGCTCGTCGGCCTCCAGGTAGAAGAAGTAGCCCCACTTCTCGGCCAGGGCGTGCAGGAAGGCCAGGTCGGTCCCGCGCTGGATGGTCACGTGGACGTCCGGGTCCGGGCCCGCGGGCGTGGGCTCGATCTCGGTCTGCAGCCCGTGCGCCTGGCTGAGGATCGCCTCGGCGATCGCGCTGTCGGAGCTGCCCGGCCAGGCCACCACCTTCTCCTCGCGGTCGAGCTCCAGCGTCCGGTCGAGCGCCTTCACCGTCAGGCGCGAGCCGCCGGCGGCGTCCAGGTGCCAGCGGGCCTCGGCCGAGAGCCCGTCGAAGCGGTAGCTCACGTCCTGGAAGGAGACGCCCAGCGACACCGGCGTCTCAGGCTCGGTCAGCGGGTCGAGGACGCTGGTCCAGCCGCCGTCGGGCCGCGCCTGGACGCGGGCGACCAGCGACACCGCGTCGGCGGCCTCGACGCTCTCCTCCACCTGGACCTCGAGCACGTCCCGCAGGTCGAGCCCAGTGACCGGGCCGGAGTCGAGGTCGATCTGCAGGCAGGACTCAGGCATCGGGGAGGTCGATCCGCTGGCCCGGCCGCTCGAGCCGGGTCGCGTCGGCGAAGGGGTTGGCGTCGGCCAGCGTCCACCAGCGCGTGGAGTCGCCGGTGGCGTCCAGGGCCAGCAGGTCCAGCCGGTCGCCGGCGCGCGCCGTGTAGCTGCGCCCGCGCACGGGCGCGGGGACGACGCGCGGCGCGCCGAGGCGGCGCACCGAGCCGTCCGGCGCGCGCACCTCGATCACCGGCAGGCCGAAGTAGCGCGACGTGGGGTCCGGGCCGCTCATCCCTGGAGCTCCGCGATCTGCTCGAGCTGGATCAGCGCCTTGGCCTCGCGGGCGCCCTGGTAGACGAGCGCCGCCGCCCGGGTGACCACGTCGCCGGCGTCGGCGTCGTCGGGGCGGATGACGGAGAAGCCGAGCTCGGCGCTGGCGTGGATCGGGTTGAGCAGCTCGTCGAACGCCGTCTCGCGCACCACCAGCGACGTCAGCCGCACCGGCGTGACCCGGTTGGGGCCCCAGGCGAACAGGGTCCGCGGGAGCGTCCCGGCGGGGATCGGCGCGCAGCGCCGGGCGGCCAGGCGGCCCAGCAGGCTCGTGCCGACCGGCTGCATGAGCATCTCGATCGCGGCGATCCGCGGCGCGATCCCGAGCGCGCGGGTGACCGGCCCGTCGCGCTCGAGGCCGTCGGTGGCGTCGAGCTCGAGCGTCAGCGCGTACTCCTCCGGCGCCGGCCAGGCGCCGCTCAGGATCCCGCCGCCGGGCGCCCCGCCCGGCCCCGGCGCGGCCGCCTCGGCGCGGAAGGTCCGGGTGACGGCGGTCGGGTTGTACTGGAAGACGACCACGGTGGGGATCGCCCCGGCACGCGGGTTGGTGTAGGAGACCAGCGCCCCGCGCAGCAGCGTCACGGCCGCTCCTTCGGGAGCCGGTGCGCGGCGACCGCGGCGGCCACCGCGCGGGCGACCGCGTCCTCGGCCGCGCCGGCGACGGGCCGGCCGGCCAGGCGGTCGGCGATCGCCGCCTTGAGCAGCCCGGGACGCGGCGCGGCCGGGGCCTCGACGCGCAGGCGCAGCGGGGCGCGGCCGGTCATCGCGCCCCCGTCCAGGCCCGCCCGAGCTTGGCGTGCTCGCGCCGGAGCGCGTGCTCGACGTGCGCGGCGGTGACCACCCCGTCGCCCGCCACCGCGAGGTAGGCCGCCGACAGCGCGGCGCCCTGGATGCTGCCGCCGGAGAGCTCGGCCGTCGCCAGCGACTCCCAGTCGAGCTCCTCTACGGCCGCCTCGGGCGGGAACGAGCGCCGCCACAGCTCGGCCCGGAACGCGGCGTCCGGCAGCTCGAAGCCGATCACGAAGCGCAGCCGGCGCAGGAACGCCTCGTCGAGCGCCGCCCGCCGGTTGGTGGCCAGGATCACCAGCCCGGTGAAGCTCTCCACCCGCTGGAGCAGGTAGCTGATCTCGAGGTTGGCGTAGCGGTCGTGGGAGTCGCGGATCTCCGTGCGCTTGCCGAACAGCGCGTCGGCCTCGTCGAACAGCAGCACCGCGCTCGCCCGCTCGGCCTCGTCGAACGCGCTGGCCAGGTTCTTCTCGGTCTCGCCGACGTACTTCGAGACCACCGCGGACAGATCAACGCGATAGAGGTCGTGTCGCAGGGCGTGCGCGACCGCCTCGGCGGCCATCGTCTTGCCGGTCCCCGGCGGCCCGGCGAAGACCGCGATCACGCCCTGGCCGCGCGGCAGGCGGCGGCGGAAGCCCCAGCCGTCCAGGACGACGCCCTGGAGCTCGACGTGGGCCACGAGCTCGCGCAGCTGCGCGCGCGTGTCCTCGGGGACGACGAGGTCGGCGAGCGTGAACGCGGGCGGGACGAGCGCGGCCAGGCGGCGCAGCAGGTGCTCGGGCTGCCGGCGGGCCGCCTCCCACACGTCCTCGGTGCCCGGCGGCCGGGCGTGCCAGTGCGCGTCGCGGCAGGCGCGGGCGACGGCCTGGAAGATGTCGCGGTCGGTGAAGGCGAAGCGCCCGGACAGCACGGCGGCGAGCGGCAGCCGCTCGTCCTCGGGCAGGCCGGCGTCGGCCAGCGCGGCGGCCCAGGCCAGCCGGCGCTCGCCGGCGTCCGGCCCCGGCAGGTCGACCGCGTGGGCGCCGGACACCGGCGCCTCGGCCGCGGCGACGGCCACCAGCGGGCCGTCGTCCGGGCCCCAGGCGACGTCGGGGAGCCGCTCGGCGTCGATCACCGGGACGCCGAGGCCGCCGCGGGCGATCAACCGCAGCTGCGCCGGCGGCAGGTCGGCCGCGAGCGCGGCGAGGCCGAGCCGCCGCGCCGC
>JAICUS010000427.1 GCA_025935735.1 Solirubrobacteraceae bacterium
AAGGGGACTGTCCCCTGTAGATCGGTTGGACGTGGGTCACGAGCTCGCCGGCGACGAGTGCGTGCACGAGGATGGAGGGCGGCGCGTGGGTGACCGCGGAGTCCGTGGCGTGGGGGTCGAGCGTGGCCTGCCAGTTCGTGCCGGTGCAGGTGACGATTGGGCAGCCGCCGAGGATCGTGGTGGACGTGCGGTGGACGTGGCCGGCGACGACGCGGCGGACGTGGGGCGAGCGCGCCAGCAGGCCGGCGAGCGCGGCGCGGTCCTCGGTGGGCAGGCCGATGACGTCCAGCCACGGGATGCCGATCGGCACCGGGTGGTGGTGCATGGCCACGATCGTCGGGGTGCGCGGGTTCTCGGCCAGGCGGGCCTCCAGCCAGGCGACGTCGAGCCGGCCGCCGTCCTCGCCGGGGATCGTTGTGTCGCAGGCGATCAGCCGCAGCTCGCCGCAGCGCACGGCGTAGCTCGTGCGCTCGGGCAGCCGGTCGTGGTTGCCGGCGAGCAGGTGGATGGGCATGGAGAGCGGCGCCAGCAGCTCGCGGGCGAGCGCGTACTCCGCCTCGGCGCCGCTGTCGGCGATGTCGCCGCTGAGCAGGACCGCGTCCGGCGGTGTGGGGAGCGCGAGCACGCGGTCCACCGCGGCGGCCAGCGCGGCGGCGGACCCTTGGTCGTCCGGCCCGAGCCGGAGGTGGGGATCGCTGATCTGGACGAGCACGCCGCGGACCCTATCCAGCAACCCGCGTTGACAACGCGAGGTTAGTCAACTACGGTTGCCTGCATGCCCGAGATCGCGCTCACGTCGCCGGAGGACCCGGCCGACGGCCTGGCCGCGGTGGTGGCGCTGCGCCGGCTGGCCGAGCGCCTGGAGGCCGCCGAGGTCGAGCGGGCGCTGCGCGACGGCTGGAGCTGGCCCGAGGTGGCCGAGGCGCTCGGCGTGACGCGCCAGGCCGTGCACAAGAAGCACGCCAAGCGGCTGATCGCCGCGGGCGTCGAGCTGAGGAGGCGCTGATGTTCAACCGCTTCGCCCGCGACGCCCGCGCCGTCGTGACCAACGCCGTCGGGATCGCCCGCGAGATGGGCTCGCCGCGCGTCGAGGCCGAGCACCTGCTGCTCGCCGTCGCCCGCGACGACTGCCCCGCGGCCCGGGCGATGGACGCGCACGGGCTCGACTACGAGGGGCTCGCCGCCGCCCTGGAGCGCGAGACCGAGCGCAGCCTGGCCGCGGTGGGCGTCGCCGCCGCGGCCGGCCCGTTCAGCCCGCCGGTGGAGGAGCCCCGCTTCGCCACCTCGGCCAAGCTCGCGCTCGAGCGCGCGCTGCGCGCCGCCGTGGCCGGCCGCCACCGCCGCATCGCCTGCGCCCACGTCGCCCTCGGCGTCCTGCGCGCGGACGTCGGCACGGTCCCCCGCGCGCTGCGGATCGCCGGCGTCGACCGCGCCGAGCTCACCGACGCGATCGCCGCCACGCTCGCCTGACCGCGGCCTGTCCGCAGCCGGACACGCTGGAAACCCGCCGTTGACGCTACGTCAACGGCTGCTTACAGTGCCCGGCGCTCGCCGTGCAGGGGTGCTTGGCGGGCGACAGATCCTCAACGGGAGGCGAAGGATGTCGAGTACGCGTTGCCGCTGGGCGGCTGCGTTGGGTGCTGTCTGCATCGCCGGTGCGCTGGCCGCGCCGGCCCGGGCGGACTGGCATGCGTTCCGCGGGCCGAACGCGGGCTATCACCGCGACGTCTGCGGCGCGGTGGCGGTAGGCCACGCTCGCTGCCTGGCGAGCGTGAACACGAACTCGGTGGGCGCGCCGCTCGCCGTGGCGGGGCCCTCGGGCTACAACCCGGCGCAGCTGCGGGGCGTCTACGGGCTCGCGGGCAGCACCGGCGGGACGGGCCAGACGGTGGCGATCGTCGACGCGTACAACGACCCGAACGCCGAGGCGGACCTGGGCGTGTATCGCAGCCAGTTCGGGCTGCCCGCCTGCACGAAGGCCAACGGGTGCTTCCGCCAGGTCAACCAGAGCGGCGGCACGAGCCTGCCCGCGAGCGACCCCGGCTGGGCGGAGGAGATCTCGCTGGACATCGACATGGTCTCGGCGATCTGCCCGAACTGCCACATCCTGCTGGTGGAGGCGAGCAGCCCGACGCTGGCCAACCTCGCCACCGCGGTGAACACGGCGGTGCGCCTCGGCGCGACCGAGGTGTCCAACAGCTACGGCGGCAGCGAGTCGGGCACCAGCGGCTCGGCGGGCGCCTACAACCACCGCGGCGTGCCGATCACGGCCAGCGCCGGCGACGACGGCTACGCGGTCGAGTTCCCGGCCTCGGTGCCGGCCGTGACCGCGGTCGGGGGCACGAGCCTGACCATGAACTCCAGCGCGCAGCGCACGAGCGAGACCGTGTGGTCGGGCACCGGCAGCGGCTGCTCGCGCACGTTCGCCCAGCCGAGCGTCCAGACCGCGGTCCTGCCCGCGTCCGGCGTGTGCTCGCGCCGCGTCGTGGGCGACGTCTCCGCGGTCGCCGACCCCGGCACCGGCGTGTCGGTCTACGACAGCTACCAGGAGTCCGGCTGGCTGGTGTTCGGCGGGACGAGCGTGAGCGCGCCGATCATCGCCTCGGTGTACGCGCTGGCCGGCAACGGCGGCAGCTACAACGGCGTGGCGATGCCCTACACGCTCGGCCGCCAGGGGACGAACCTCTTCGACGTCACCTCCGGCCGCAACGGCAGCTGCCGGCGCAGCTACCTGTGCACCGCCGGCCCGGGCTACGACGGCCCGACCGGGCTCGGCACGCCGATCGGCGCCGGCGCCTTCTGACCGCCGCCTGAGCGACGCGCTGAATCAGTGATGAAGGACACTTGAGCGGGTATCCCGGCTGCCATGCGAACCATGGCGGTCGGGATCCTCTCGGTGATGGCGGCGCTCGGCGTCGCGGCGGTGGCGGCGGACGCGCAGACCGGCGCGACCCAGTACGGCGGCTCGTGGGCGACGTCGCGCGGCGTGGGCACGCCGACGATCGGCCTGACGCGCAACGCCGACGGCAGCATCGCGGTGCGCTTCGGCATGGCGATCACGTGCCGGCACACCCGCTACATCGACACCGTGGTCCGGGGCCGCGGGACGTCGTCCGGGGCGAGCTTCACCGCGTCGGGTCGCACCCACCTGGCCGGCACGGGACGCCTGACCATGACGATCTCGGGCACGTTCGCGGGCTCCGGCGCGACCGGCCGCGTGAGCGCGCACGCCAAGGGCTGCAAGGGGTTCCACCGCGTCCCGTTCCAGCTGCGCGCGGCCGCCGCGCCGGCCGGCGCGCCGGGGCGCCCGGCGACGGGGACGGAGATGTTCGGGGTCACGAGCCAGTCGGCCGGCGGCGTCCGCCTCCCGGTGGTCCTGCGGGTGGTCAAGCGCGCGCGGGTCTACGCCCAGTGGGAGGCGCTCGCCGCCTGCACCCACGGCCATGCCCCGCTCATGAACGTGACGCCGTACACCCGGATCGCCGCCGACGGCTCGTTCCGGCGCACCGAGAAGTTCCGCCAGAAGTACGACGACGGCTCCCACGACACCGTGCACGTCACGTTCGCGGGGACCTTCGTGGCCGGCGGGGCGTCCGGCACGCTGAAGGCCCGCATCCAGTACACGGACAAGCACCACCGCCTCTACACGCCCTGCCTGCTGGGCACGCAGACCTGGACGGCGACGCCCTGACGGCGGCTACGCGCCCGCGGCGGTCATGGCCTGCCGGATGGTCTTCGGCAGCATGAACCGCACGTCCTCGCGCAGCACCTCGAACTCCTCGACGTCGCGGGTGCCGCGGGCGCGGAAGAACTCGACGAGGCGGCCGACGAGCTCCTCGGGGGCGCTCGCGCCGGACGAGATGCCGACCACGCGGACGCCGGTGAGCCACTGCTCGCGCACCTGGCCCTCGTTGTCGATCAGGTGCGCCTGGGCGCCGGCGGCGCGGGCGACGTCGACCAGCCGCTGCGAGTTGGAGGAGTTGCGCGAGCCGATGACCAGCACGAGGTCGCACTGGGCGGCCATCTGCTTCACCGCCGCCTGGCGGTTGGTGGTGGCGTAGCAGATGTCGTCCGTGCGCGGCCCGGTGATGTTCGGGAAGCGCTCGCGCAGCCGGGCGATGATCGCCCGCGTCTCGTCCACCGACAGGGTCGTCTGGGAGATGTAGGCGATGCGGTCGGGGTCGGGGACCTCGAGCCGATCGGCGTCCTCCTCGGTCTCCACGAGCACGATGTGGTCGGGCGCCTCCCCCATCGTGCCCTCGACCTCCTCGTGGCCGGCGTGGCCGATCAGCACGATCGTGTAGCCGTCGCCGGCGAACTTGACCGCCTCGCGGTGGACCTTGGTGACCAGCGGGCAGGTGGCGTCGATGGTGCGCAGGCCGCGGCGCTCGGCGTCGGAGTGCACCGACGGCGCGACGCCGTGGGCGGAGAAGACGGTGACGGCGCCCTCGGGGATCGAGTCGTCGAGCTCCTCCACGAAGATCGCCCCGCGCTCGCGCAGCCCCTCGACCACGTGCTTGTTGTGCACGATCTCCTTGCGCACGTACACGGGCGCGCCGTAGAGGTCGAGCGCGCGCTCGACGGTCTGGACCGCGCGGTCGACGCCCGCGCAGTAGCCGCGCGGCGCCGCCAGCAGGAGCTTCTCGGGGGCCTGCATCACCTCCGAGTGTAGGGTGCGGCCGGCGATGATCCTGGACGCCGACCTGCTCGCCCGGACGGCCCGGCACGCCGAGGCCTACCTCGAAGGCGTCGACCGGCGGCCGGCCGGTGCGCCCGGCACCGGCGACGGGCTGCGGGTGCCGCTGGCCGACGACGGCGTGCCGGCGAGCGCGGTCATCGACGAGCTCGTGGCGGCGGCGGACGAGGGGATCGTCGCCTCCGCCGGCGGCCGGTTCTTCGGCTTCGTCACCGGCGGCAGCCTGCCCGCGGCGGTGGCCGCCGACTGGCTGACCGCGGCCTGGGACCAGAACGCCGGCCTGTACGCCTGCTCGCCGGCCGCCGCGGTGGTCGAGGAGGTGGTCGAGGCGTGGGTGCTCGACCTGCTCGGGCTGCCGGAGAGCGCGAGCGTCGGCATGGTGACCGGCGCGCAGATGGCGAACGCGACCTGCCTGGCCGCCGCGCGCGACACGGTGCTCTCGCGCGCCGGCTGGGACGCCGCGGAGCGCGGGCTGATCGGCGCGCCGGCGCTGACGGTGCTGGCCGGCGAGGAGGCGCACGTCACGGTCGCCACCGCGCTGCGGCTGCTCGGGCTGGGGATGGCGGGCGCGCGCCGCGTCGCCGTGGACTCGCAGGGCGCGATGGACCCCGGCGCGCTCGCGCGGGAGCTGGCCGCCGTCGACGGCCCGGCGATCGTCTGCGCCCAGGTCGGCAACGTCAACACGGGCGCGTGCGACCCG
>JAICUS010000543.1 GCA_025935735.1 Solirubrobacteraceae bacterium
CCTTCACGCTGTCGACCACGGCGCCGTGAGGATCGCGCACACCTGACATATCCTCGGCGCGTGGGCCGGAGATCGCCGCGCAAGCCGGGCCGGGCCAACAGCGACGCCGAGCGCCGGGCGCTCGCCAAGGCGAGCGGTCGGCGGACCGGCCCGCCCCCTCCCCCGCCCCGGCCGGGCTTCGCCGTCCTGTCGTCTGACGGCGGATCGCGCGGAAATCCGGGTCCGGCGGCGATCGGCTACGTGCTCGTGGCCGCCGACGGCACCCGGCTGGCCGCGCACGGCGAGGCGATCGGCGTCGCCGGCGCCAACGTGGCCGAGTACCGCGCGCTGCTGGCCGGGCTCGAGCGCGCGGCCGGGCTCGGGGTCCGCCCGGTCGAGGCGCGCTGCGACGCGCGGCTGGTGGTCGAGCACGTCACCGGGGCCCGCGAGCCGGCGAACCCGCGGCTGCGCGAGCTGTGCGCCGCCGTCCGCGAGGCAGCCGAGCGCGTCGGCGCCGTCCGCTTCACCTGGGTGCCGGCCGAGGCCAACGCCGACGCGCACGCGCTCGTCGCCCAAACGCTCGAGCGCTAACGCGAGGCGAGCTCGCGCAGGCGTGCGGCGCTGTCCGCGTCGGCCGGCAGGAACGTCTCGATGGCCAGGCTCGCGGCGGTCACCTCCAGCGGCGCGCCGAGGGTGGCGATCACGGTGAACAGCCGCACCGGCCCGGCCGGCGTCCGCAGCTCGAGGGTCACCACCGGCTGCGTCGCCGGCCGCGCGGGCGGCCGGTCCGGCAGGTAGGTCTCGAGCTCGGCGACCAGCTCGCGCAGCGCGTCGTCGGCGTCCTCGCGGCTCTTGCGCTTCAGCCGCTGGACCAGCGGGGCGTTGCAGGCCGCGGTCATCGACGACACGCTGGGGAGCCCGCCGGGGTGCATCGAGAGCCGCAGCAGGTTGACCGGCGGCGCGAGCAGCGCCGGGTCGACGCCATCCCACAGCAGGGTGGCGGCGGCGTTGTGCTCGATCAGGTTCCACAACCCGTCGACGATCAGCGCGGGGTTCGGCTCGTGCGCGGCCAGGAGCCCGCGCAGCGCGTCGCGCAGCGGGGCCATCAGCGCGCCGTCGTAGGGCTGCTCGAGATACGGCGGGGCAAAGCCGCCGGCGAGCAGCAGCCGGTTGCGGTCGCCGATCGGCAGGTCGAGCTGCTGCGCGAGATGCACCAGCAGCTGCCGGCTGGGTCGGGAACGGCCCGTCTCCACGAAGCTCAGGTGCTTGGTCGACAGGTTCGCGTCCAGCGCGAGCTCGAGCTGCGTCAGCCGCCGGCGGGTGCGCCAGAAGCGGATCAGCTCACCGGCGGTCTGCGGCTCCTGCTCGATCGCGGTCACAAGAGGACCGTAGCCCAGCCCGGTCGGCTCCCGCATTACCTGCGAGGTAACGCGTTACCCGCCGGGTAATCGACGCCGGCGGGCGCCTCCCGCAGGCTGGCGGGCGAAACCACTCACGGAGGTCACTGTGGAAGACGTCAACCAGCTCGCCGGGCGCTACGTCGCCGTCTGGAACCAGCCCGATCCGGCGCGGCGCCGGGCCGCGGTCGCCGAGGTGTGGACCGACGACGCGGTCCACCTGCTCGAGCCGCCGGTCGCGGCACGCGAGGCCGCGGCCGGCCTGGCCATCAACCCGGTGTTCGCGGCGCGCGGCCACGCCGAGCTGCTGCCCCGCGTCACCCGTGCCTACGAGGAGTGGGTGGCGCCCGGGCAGTACACGTTCCGGGCGCGCGCCGACGCCGCCCGGGTGGCGGACCTGGTGAAGTTCCACTGGGAGATGGTCACGCCGGACGGCGAGGTCGCCGCGGTCGGCCTCGAGATCGTCCTGCTCGCCGCCGACGGCCGGATCCGCCTCGACTACCAGCTCATCGAACCCTGAGCGCAGCGGCCGGACCGGCCGCTCAGTACACGCGTCAGCCGCGCCCCGGCGGGAACCCGACCTGGACGCCGCCGTCCTCGCGGACGATCGTCGGCACGAGCCCGGTCTTGGCCGTGTAGCCCATCAGCTCGGCCTTCCAGCCGGGGTCGGCCGTCGCGTCGCGCTCCTCGACCTGCTCGCCCTTCGCGGCCAGATCCTCCCGCGCGGCCGCGCAGTAGGGGCACCCGGGCTTGACGTACATCACGACGCTCATGTCGCCCGGGATTCTGGCAGCCGGCCGTCTGCGGGGGCGGCGCGTGGTCAGTGTTTCAGCGCCCGGACCCGGATCGCCTCCGGAGGGTGTCCACTGGACAACGCGCGTGTGGTGCGCCTCCGTGATGCGGCGCGCATCGGATAGTGGCCGCGGAGGAGCCTGCTCGTCGGTCCCCGGTCGTCGGTGGCCGCGGCTCGATGATCAACGATGCGCTGCTGCCTTCCGGCAGCCCAGCGATCTCGGCGTACCGACACATGCCGCGCTGCGGTGCTGCACGCTTCATGCGCC
Organism: Solirubrobacteraceae bacterium; assembly: GCA_025935735.1. Next base: position 2,438 of record JAICUS010000543.1, read on the forward strand.
CCGGGACTCAGCGAGCCGCCCTCCTCGTCGCCGACTGAGGGCCCTGCATCTTCTAGGTCGTTGGGGCCGAGGTCGAAACCCCCGCGTTCTGCGAGCAACAGCTAGCCCGATGGAGCGGCCGCACCGGCTTTGCGTGGATGGCGACGCAACCCTTGCCGGTGTTCGCGCAAAGCGCAAGCTGAGTCGTTGCCGCTCCCAGACGCCGAGCTGCGGTCGTTGCATATGCACGGCATGGCGCTCGAGGGGCGGCGTGAGCTCCCACGTCCCGCGGTCCGAGCCCCTCACGGGCCTTCGTCCGGACGGCTTGTTGCGCATCACGCGCGAGTACGGAAATCCACAAAAGGGGCACAACTCAATGTTCACGGCGCCGGCACGAGCAGACCTGGACCTTGCTGACAGCTGTTGGGCCATACGGTCATCGGATGTCCCGATCGTCCTTCCCCACAACGACCTTTGCGACTGACGGGACTCACGCGGCCTCCGGCGCCGATGCAAGACGTGACGGTGCTTCATGGAGCGGGTCGGGGATGCGGTCGCCGAGTCGCAGCAGGACGGTTCCGGCCACCACCGCGGCAACCGCACCACCCCACCAGATGGCGTCTGGTGCGGTCTTTAGGAGAAGGCCACCAATCGCTGGGCCGATGGCCAGGGAAAGGGTGAAGGTCAGGCTGTAGAGAGACAGGTAGCGGCCGAGCAGATGGGCTGGAGCCATGTCCGCGACGAGCGGCCCGAGGACGAGAATGTGTGCGATTTCACCGAGCGCGAAGACGATCGCAACGCCGACGAGGAGGCTGGTCGCCGCGAGCGCCGAGTGGATGAGCGTCGCTGGCAGCACCGCGAGCAGGCTGACCGCAAAGAGCGCGCTTGTCAGCGCGAAAGTGTGTGTGCGTCGCATCCGCGCCACTACGCGCACCGCCGGGATCTGCGCGATGACGATGAAGGACGTGTTGACGAGAACGATGATTCCGATCTCGGCGGGACCGACTGGTGTGTGGGCCGTTGCAAAGGGCGGCAGGAGGTTGGAGAACAACGTGTGGCCGACGACGACGAGCACGATGTTGGCTGCGATCACCGTGAGGAAGAGCCGATCTCGAGCGACGGCGCGAAAGCCTGTTCCGTTGGCGTCTGTCGCTGCGACGGTCACGGCTCGCGGGCTCGGTACTGCAGCGAGCACGATCAGCGCGAATCCGGCGTAGGTGACAGCGTCGAAGAAGTAGAGAATCTGGAACGAGCTGAGCCGCTGTGCGGCTGCGACGACGAAGCCGGCTACGGTCGCACCTAAGCCAATACCAAAGTTACCGGCGACGCGGTTAAGGGCGAAGGCGGCCGCGCGCTGCTCGGGCGTGACCAACCTGACGACCAGTGTTCGGTTGGCCGTCCCAGCCGCCCCGAGCCCAGCTCCGCTGACAACCGAGCAGGCAAACGCCTCCCAGGGATGCTCGACGAAGGCAAAGCCGGCGTAGCCAAGGGCGCTCGCCAAGCTTCCTGCGACCACGATCGCTTTGGCGGAATACCGATCGAGCAGCGCTCCCGTCGGCGGGGTGACGATTGCGGACGTCCCCATGGTCGCCGCGAGAACCAGTCCGGCCGTCGACGTCGGGAAGCCGCGGATCTGGTGTAGATAGATGATCTCAAAGGGAA
>JAICUS010000575.1 GCA_025935735.1 Solirubrobacteraceae bacterium
CTGACGGGCGCCCGCGGAGAGGCAGGCCTCTTCCACTGCACGCTTCTCGACACCGGTCACGCCAGAGGGAACACAGACCACGACGCGGGGATGCGCCCAGCGGTTCTGGTGGACCTTCTGGATGAAGTGGCGCAGCATCTCCTCGGTCACGTCGAAGTCGGCGATCACGCCGTCCTTGAGCGGCCGGATGGCGCTGATCGTGCCCGGCGTGCGGCCGAGCATCCGCTTGGCCTCGATGCCCACGGCGTGGACCTCGCCGGTGCGGCTGTCGATCGCCACCACGCTCGGCTCGGAGAGCACGATCCCGCGGCCGCGGACGTAGACGAGCGTGTTCGCCGTGCCTAGGTCGACCGCCATGTCGCGGCCGCCGAAGCCAGTCAGATAGGAGAAGAAGCCCATGCGGGAGCGGGCTGGACCTCCGCCGCGCTTTCGGGGGGCCGAGCCGGGCTCGGAGTCTATCGAAGCGCCGATGGTCCGAAAAACGCTGCAAACCCGCCGTCAGAGCAGCTCCGGGCGCAGGTCGAGCAGGCGGGCGAGCGGCAGCCCGACCACGTTGAGGTAGTCGCCCTCGATCGCCTCGATGAGCGCCGCGCCGGCGCCCTGGATGGCGTAGCCGCCGGCGCGGCCGCGCCACTCGCCGGTCGCCACGTACCAGTCGATCGTGGCGTCGTCGAGCTGCCGGAAGCGCACGGTGGTGACCTCCACCGCGGTGTCGCGCAGCTCGCCGTCCTCGGCCAGCGCGATCCCGCCGACCACGAGGTGGGCGCGGCCGGGCACGCGCGCGGGGGAGTCGCGCGCCGGGCCCCCGCCGGCCCGGGTGGCCCGGCTCACCCCCTCCAGGGCGGCGGGCGTTCTCCAGCGCCAGCTCGCGCGGGTCGCCGGCGGTCAGCTCCTCCACGTCCGCGGGGCGGGCCTCGAAGGCGATGCCGACCTGCGCGAGGATCGCCCGCCGCTGCGGCGACGCGCTGGCGAGGACTAGAGGTCGGGGAAGAACAGCGCCGCCTCGCGCTGCCCGGACTCCGGCGCGTCGGAGCCGTGGACCATGTTCGTGCCGACCTCGATCGCGAAGTCGCCCCGGATCGACCCCGGCGCGGCCTCCAGCGGGTTCGTGGCGCCGATCGCCTGGCGGGCGGCCCGGATCGCGTCCTGGCCCTCCAGCACCATGGCCACCAGCGGGCCCGAGGTGATGAAGGACACGAGCTCGCCGTAGAACGGCTTGCCCTCGTGCTCGGCGTAGTGCTGGGAGGCCAGCTCCTCGCTCATGGTCATGTGCTGCAGCGCCACGATGCGCAGGCCCTTGCGCTCGAAGCGCGCGATGATCTCTCCCGTCAGGCCGCGCGCGAACGCGTCCGGCTTGACCAGGATCAGTGTGCGTTCCATGCGCGACAGGTTAAGGTCGGATGATCGGGGCGGGGCGGAGGGGCTGCGCGCCTTGCCTATCGCCGTCTTCTGCGCGTCTCGCCGGTTCCGGCCTCGGCGGGCTCCGGTTCGGCGTCGCCCGTGTCCGTGGGCGCGGCGTGGGCGACCGTCGCCTGGTCGGTCGTCTGGCGGCGCCGGCGACGGGTGGTGGACGGCGTCGGCGCGTTCGTCTCGGCCTCGCAGAACGGGCACATGCGCCAGGCCGGGTCGATCGGCTTGCCGCAGGAGTAGCAGCGCTCCTTGAGCTTGCGCATGCAGCTCGGGCAGCGCAGGTAGTCCGCCTGGATCTCGTAGTCGCAGTGCGGGCACAGCTGGTAGTCGAGCGAGGCCAGCCGGGCCTCCGCCGCGGTCATCTCCAGCTCGCGCAGCCGCACGTCGTCCAGGTACTCGGGCGGGCGCACGATCAGATAGACGATCGTGCCGAGGAAGGGGAACAGCGAGCAGGCGGTGGCGCAGGCCACCAGCAGCGGGTCGTCGATCCGGCGCCGCGCGTCCGCGAACGTCCAGAAGACGAGCGACAGGTAGAAGACGGCGAGCACCAGCAGCGCGACGCTGGCGGCCGTGTTGAGATCGCTGTTCTTGATGCCGAAGACCGCGAGCGTCGTCATGGGTGCTGACAGCCTAATACGACGTGCTCACAGGAAAGCCCTGCCAAACGCGTATCCGATGCCGAAGAACACCAGGATGACCAGCGCGACGACGACCGCGACCAGCGCGATCATCGCGATGACACTGGGGCCGCGCTCGTTCACAGGACGCTGACCCTCCGGGTGCCGGGCGGGCTGAGCAGGTCGGCCATCAGGTAGATCGAGCCGGTGGCCACGACGGCGCCGTCCGGCCCGGCCAGCGCCCGCGCGCGCTCCACGGCGCGCCGCGGGTCGGGCTCCACCTCGGCCGGCGGGCCGCCGAGCTGGGCGGCCAGCGAGGCGAGCGTCGCGGGGGACAGCGCGCGGCGGTTCGATGACGCGGTGAACACGGCGCCGGCGCAGTGGGGCAGCAGCGCGCGCAGCATCGCGGTGGCGTCTTTGTCATCGAGAATTGACACGACGGCGGTCACCGCGCGGTCGGGCAGCGCGCCGACGAGCGCCGCGACGCCCGATGGGTTGTGGGCGCCGTCGAACATGGTCAGCGGGTCGTGGCCGACGATCTGCAGCCGGCCGGGGACCTGGGCGTGCGTCGCGGCGGTGCGCAGCAGGGCGCCGGCCAACGGCGGGGTCAGACCCTGCGGCTGCCGGGACGCGACGCCCGCCGAGGGCCGGGGTCTGACCCCAGGCGCGGCGGGTTGGTGGGCGAGCACGGCGCGGGCGGCGGTCGCCGCCACCTCGAAGTTGTGGCGCTGGTAGCCGGGCAGGCCCACGTCCAGCGGCTCCGGCCGGACGATGCGCGCGCCGGTCTCGTGCGCCAGCGGCTCCACCTCCGGCTGCTCCTCGCCGAGCACGAGCGTGGCGGGTGGGTGGGACCGTTTCACCACCGCCAGCTTCTCGCGCGCGATGTCGGGGATCGTCGGGCCGAGCCAGCGCGTGTGCTCCAAGCCGACGTTGGTGAGCACGACCACGGGCGCGCCGAGCACGTTGGTGGCGTCCCAGCGCCCGCCGAGGCCCGCCTCGACCACCGCCACCTCCACCTCGCGGCGCGCCAGCTCGGCGAACGCGGCGGCGGTGAGCAGCTCGAACTGGGTCACCCGCTCGCCGCCGGTCAGCGTGCGGTCGACCTTCGCGGCGGCCGCGGCCGCGCGCTGGATCGCCGCGCCGAAGGCGTCCGGCGCGAGGTCGCGGTCCCCGATCCGGATGCGCTCGGCGAACGTCGTCAAGTGCGGGGAGAGGTAGGAGCCGGTGCGCACGCCGGCGGCCTCGAGGATCGCCGCGGTCATCCGCACGGTCGAGGACTTGCCGTTGGTGCCGACGACGTGGACGGCCTCGAAGCGCTCCTGCGGCGAGCCGAGCACGGTCAGCAGCCGGCGCATGCGCTCCAGCCCGAACCGCATGCCGAACAGCTCGAGCGACAGCAGGTGCTCCTCGGCGCGGCCGAGGTCCCAGGCGCTCATGTGAGCTCGTCCAGCTCCTTGCGCAGCCGCTCGAGCTTGGCCCGCTCCGCGTCGACGACGGCCGCCGGCGCCTTGGCCACGAAGCCCTGGTTGGCCAGCTTGCCCTCGGCCCGGGCGATCTCCTCGCGCAGCGTCTCCAGCCGCTCCGCCGCGCGGCGCTGCTCGGCCTCCAGGTCGACCGCGTCGGTGGCCAGCACGGCGACGTTGCCGCCCGGGACGCCGACCGTGGCCACCGGCTCGCCGCCGTCGTCTGAGAACTCGAAGCGGGCCAGCCGGGCGACGTGGTCCGCGACGCGC
>JAICUS010000497.1 GCA_025935735.1 Solirubrobacteraceae bacterium
ATCCGAAATTATGGTGGTTGTGGACCTCCTCGGTCGCTTCCGCGCCGAGGATCTCGAGCACCTTGGCGACGACCGTGTCGCGCCCGGCGTAGGCGTACTCGCCGGCGAGGTGCATCGCCTCGACGTAGCTGCGCCCCAGCTCGGAGTCCACGGGGAAGAGCACCGGCGGGCCGTCCATCTCGCCCTCGCGCGCCCGGCCGTCGAACGGCAGCCCCTGCGCGAGCGCCAGGAACCCGCTGGCCGTCTTGTGCCCGAACCCGCGCGACCCGAAGTGCACGCCGACCCACACCCAGCCGTCCTCGTCCGCGAACAGGTCGACGTAGTGGTTGCCCGCGCCCACGGTCCCGAGCTGCTTGGCGGCCAGGTCATGGAGCTTGCGCTGCGGCGCGAACTCCGCCCCCTTGATCGCGTCCAGCACCGGATGGTCCACCGGCTCGTCGTTGATGCGCCCGACCCCGAAGCTGATCCGGGCGAAGATCGCGTCCATGATCCTGCCGAGGTCGCCCCGGATCTCCTCGGCCCGCACGTTCGTCCGCGCCGCCTTGTTGCCGCACGCGATGTCGAAGCCGACGCCGGACGGGGAGATGTGGTCCGGGTAGGCCACGGCGCCGCCGATCGGCTGGGAGTAGCCGACGTGGCCGTCGGCGCACAAGGCGCCGCGCAGGGCGTCGCCGGCCTCCGCGCAGCGGCGCAGCTGGGCGACGGCGCGGTCGTCGACGTCGCCGTAGACCGTGAGCGGGATCTCGGCCATGACCGCGAGCATAAGCGCCGGGCGGACGCCGGGTGCGGGACGCGCGAGTTCGAGTCCCATAGGGTCCCCGCCATGACGACCGCGCCGGTGACCGAGCTCGAGCTGCCGGACTTCAACTACCTCGACCCGGAGCTGCGCGGCCCGCGCTTCCATCAGGAGCTGCGCGAGCTGCGGGAGACCGGCTGGCTGGCCGCGATGCCGCTCGGGTTCGTCGTGCTCGACCACGAGGGCGGCGAGTTCTTCCTGCGCAGCCGCAGCTTCACGTTCCCCGGGATGCAGATCGCCGAGATCTTCGGGATCGACGACGGCCCGCTCTACGAGGAGATCCGCCGCAACATCCTGCACATCGACGGCGATCCGCACCGGCGGCTGCGCGGGCTGGTGAACCCCGCCTTCACGCCGCGGGCGGCCGAGGGCTGGCGGCCGACGATGCGCGCGATCATCGGCGCCCTGTTCGCGCGCATCGCGGACGCGGGCGAGACGGACGCCGTCGCGAGCCTGTGCAAGCCCTACCCCTCGCAGGTGATCGCCACGATCATGGGCGCGCCGCCCGAGGACGCCGACCGGCTGTGGGACTGGTCGACCTGGATCCAGCGCCAGTTCGGCATGGACGTGGCCAACGAGCGCCCGCGGATCGAGCAGGCCGTGACCGAGTTCTACGCCTACGCGGACGCGCTGCTGGAGCGTCGCCGCGCCGAGCCGGGCGAGGACCTCATCTCCAGCCTGCTCCAGCAGCCCTACGAGGACGACGCCGAGTTGCTGAACCTCGTGCTCAACGTGCTGGTGGGCGGCGTGGACACCACCCAGAGCCAGCTCGCGCACGGCCTGCGGCTGCTGGCCGAGCACCCCGCGCAGTGGGCCGCGCTCGCCGCCGACCCCGACAACCTCGCCGCCCAAGCCGTCGACGAGATCGTCCGCTACGAGCCGATCACGCCGTTCACCGCCCGGATCGCGCTCGAGGACGTCACCTACCGCGACGTGCTGTTCCCGCAGGACACGATCGTGCTCGTCTGCGCCCACACCGGCAACCGCGACCCCGAGATCTACGAGGACCCGGACGTCTTCGACATCGTCAAGGCCCGCAAGGCCCGGCCGCTGACCTTCGGCGCCGGCCCGCACTACTGCCTGGGCGTCAACCTCGCCCGCGCCGAGATGCAGGAGGCGCTCAAGCACCTCGCCCCGCGGATGCCGGGCCTCGAGCTCGCCGGCGAGCCCGCCTACGGCTCGATCGACGGCATCTACGGCCTCGACGCGCTCCCGCTGCGCTGGCGCGCCTGATGGCGTTCCGCGTCGAGGTTCCGCAGGCCGTGCTCGACGACCTGCGGCGCCGGCTGGACGCGGCGCGCTGGCCCGAGGCCTACGCGCTCGAGCGCGGCGGCCACTTCTGGGCCGCCGAGACGCCCGAGCAGTTCGCGGACCGCCTACGCGGCTTCCTGGCCGAGCACGTGCCGCTCTAGCGGCGCTTCAGCGTGCTGCTCGTCGCGCCGGATGCCTCATAGCGGTACGAGGCGCCCTTGGACAGCCGCGTGTGCCAGCTCCAGTAGCCGAGGCGGTCCGGCCGCACGTGCTTGACCGTGCGCCACTTCTTGGACCCCTTCGACCGGCGCTGGACCGTGACCGTCGACGCGTCGCGCCGGCGGACCTGGCCCCACAGCCGGTTGCGGCCGCTGTCCATGGCGAACGGGTTGGCGAAGTGCTTGAGCGCGGGCTTCGGCTTGCCGTCGGCGAACTCCAGGCCCGACTGCCAGCCGCTGCGCGCCCAGTCGTCGCGCCACAGGTACTGCGAGAACAGCTTCACCCGGTGGTCGCGCCAGGCGATGTACCCCGCCTGCTGGAGCCACTTGTCCTGCGTGCGCAGCGACACGCCCGCGGTCCTGTCCGGCGGGTTCGTCTGGTAGCCGTACTCGTCGAGATACAGGTAGAAGCGGTGCGTCGAGGCCTTCAGCCGGCGGCGGTGCTGGAGCTTGTCGAGCGTCGACTCCACCCGGCCCAGCGAGGCCAGGTTGGCGTCGTCGTGGTTGGGGAACGCCCGGTTGGGCGCCAGCAGCACGTTGTGCGGGTGGTAGGCGTAGCCGTCGCCCTTGGCGGCGTGGAAGTGCCTGCAGGCGCCCGACCGCAGCCTCTTGTAGTGCGAGTTCACGCAGCCCAGCGCGCGCAGGAAGGCCAGCGGGCGCTCGGTCGAGTTGCGCGAGTGCAGCGAGCTGCCGCGCGAGGAGGTCGCGCCGATCAGCACCTTCGCGTGCTTGTCCGCGGAGTGGATGGCCGGATAGGCCGCGCGCACCAGGTTGCGGTAGACGTGCGGCGCCACGGCCGTGCACCCGTGGTGGCGGCGGCATTTCGCCTGCGGGCTCAGCCAGGCCGCGAGGTTCGGCTCGTTCCACAGGATGTAGGTGTCGACGCGGTCGCCATAGCGCAGCGCGACGGCCTTGGCGAAGTTCCGGAACGCGCTGGGGCTCGGGTAGTAGGTGCCGCTGCGGTGCGAGGGGAACCGGCTGGCCCAGTAGGGCCCGGGCCCGGTGATCAGGACGATCGGCTGGATCCCGTTCGCCTTGGCCAGGTCGATGGCCCCGTCGAGCTGGGCCCACTTGTAGCCGGGCGAGGCGGGATCGGCGGCGTTGAAGCCCTTGGGCCCGGACTTGGAGCGCGCGCTGGGCGCGATCTCGTTCCACATCGCGGTCACCCGGACCTGCTGGATGCCCAGCCCGGCCCAGGCCTTGACCGCCTCCTCGGCGACGGGGCCGCCGCCCAGCAGAACGTGGTCGTCGGCGATGCCGAGCGCGGGCCCTGAGGCGTGCGCGGACGCGGGAAGCAGGAGCGCGGCGAGGGCCGCGACGGTGGGGAGGATCAGACCGGCAATTCGTCGCATACGGTCAGTTCCAACGCGTGACAGGCGCCGAGAGTTGCGCTTTGGGACATGATCTGAACATGGCCACGACCTCAGTCAGCGAGAAGGAGTCCCGGCAGGTCGCCGAGGCCGCGCGGGAATCGGAGTGGACGCTCCCCAGCTTCGGCAAGGAGCTCTTCCTGGGGCGGTTCAGGTTGGATCTCATCCATCCGCAGCCTCGCCTGGACGCCGAGGCGACAAACAAGGGCGAGCGCTTCCTGGCCCGGCTGCGCGAGTTCCTGGAGAACGAGGTCGACCCGCTGGAGATCGAGCGCGAGGCGAAGATCCCGGAGCCCGTCGTCGAGGGGCTCAAGCGGATCGGCGCGCTCGGGATGAAGGTGTCGGAGGAGTACGGCGGGCTCGGGCTCTCGCAGGTCCATTACAACCGCGCGCTGGCGCTGACCGGGGTCTGGCACGCGTCGCTCTCGACGCTGCTGAGCGCCCACCAGTCGATCGGCGTGGCCGAGCCGCTGCGCATGTTCGGCACCGACGAGCAGAAGCGCGAGTGGCTGCCGAAGGTGGCCACCACGCACATCTCCGCCTTCCTGCTCACCGAGCCCGACGTCGGCTCGGACCCGGCGCGCATGGGCGCGACCGCCACGCCCACCGAGGGCGGCTACGTCCTCGACGGCTACAAGCTGTGGGCCACCAACGGGGCGATCGCCGACGTCGTGGTGGTCATGGCCGTGGTGCCGAAGTCCGAGAGCCACCGCGGCGGCATCAGCGCGTTCATCCTGCCCTACGACTCCGCGGGCGTGACCGTCGAGCACCGCAACGCGTTCATGGGCCTGCGCGGGATCGAGAACTCCGTGACCCGGCTCGAGAAGGTGTTCGTCCCGCAGGAGAACCTGATCGGGCGCGAGGGCATGGGCCTCAAGATCGCGCTGTCCACGCTGAACACGGGCCGCCTGGCCCTGCCGGCGATCTGCGTCGGCCTGGCCAAGTGGGCCACCAAGATCGCGCGCGAGTGG